>JAUNRX010000246.1 GCA_030539495.1 bacterium
CTCGGCATAGCCAGGTAATCAATGCTATAGCCGTAGCTCAGGCGTATCCCTTTATATTCTAGTGATTGATTATTGTAATGGTCATGTCCGCAGAACATCGCTTTCGTACTCCCAAGTTCAACCGCTGTGTCAAATAATTTACTCTCATAATTGGAACAGCAGATTTTATTTATCATTGTCTCTCCGATTTTTCCATAAAAATATTTCACCTGATCATCCTGTGCTTCATACAGATCATTGGCTCCCCTGTATTCCCTAAGTGGAATATGAAAAAATAACATGGATGAAATGGTTTGACCTTCTTGATCTGATAGTTCTAACACGTTCTTTTTATACCATTCCACCTGATCATCATGAATATAATCATACTCATTTAATTTTCCGGAAACTTTTAAATAGCTATTGGAATCTAGTAAAAACAGTGCCTGTTTCAATGATCCGTCTACATTTCTTATTTCAATCCTCTGATTATTTCTTCCGTAAATATCCGGCTGTATATGTGGATATAGCAAGTTACCGGCATTCTTAATCGATAACGATTTCATAAGAGTATCAAACTCTGCTACATTAAGGGTAGCCATACTCTCTGTATCATGGTTGCCGTAGGTAAATGCCCATGGTACTCCTATCTTTTTCATAAAGTTAGAAAACTGTATGATTGGTGCTTTATTATTTAAGGAAAAGGACATCACTCCCATTGGAAACACAAGGTCTCCTGTTACAACGACTAAATCCGGCTTTGCATGGGCTATAAGCGCGTAGCAGGCTTGTAAGGCTTTCACATCTTTTGATACTGACAGGATACTCCCGCCTAGATGAATGTCGGTAAACTGAAGTATTTTAAACTCCTTCTTTTCCGTAATGATCTTATAAACTCCATTTTCTTCGTTATATTCAATTTGATCTTCTTTTTCCAAAACCTTGGAAACCATGCTGATGTACGGTTCTGTTAAAAATAAATTCAATGACATCAAATTATATGTGACAATCGTGATTACAAGTAAAGACACACCGATGATCGTTACAATATAAAACCAGCTGTGATCAGCATTTCCTTTATTCCAAAATACAAGGAACAGTGCCATGATCAGGGTATAATAAATTCCTCCCAAAAGGGATACTTTTATCCATTGGTTTTTATAGTGTTTCGATTGATCACCAATAAGTAGGACATCCGTTACTCTTTTAAATAAATAATTCCTCACAAATAAATATACAAGTATTTGCAACATAAAACTCATAAAGATTACCTGCTGACTTACATCAAGCAGTGTATATTGGGAACATAATATTGAGAATATTATGAAAAAAATAACATAACCGATTACGCCAAAGAAAACCATAGACGTGTTCAAAAGCTTTTTTGAATATCTGTCATTCAGCTGATAGAACATTTGATGTACGGAGGTATCCAGACGAATGTCTTCATAATTACACTGTGCTAGATATTTTCTTTTTTTCTCAGAAATAAGTAAAAATAGTCCTACTAAAATTAGATCTGGGATTAGATTGGTAATGAATTCATTAAAAGAATACTGAAAAATAATCCTTATTACATCTGCAGCCAGCAAACCTGCAAATATACATTGGAAATAGATATATTTCTTTAGTTTTCTAATGATTCTTTCTGCCTCTGTTTTCTTCTTAGTTCTTTTCATCTGCTACCTCATAGAAGTTTCGTTGTATTGTGAATTCATATTATACTTAGGTGTTTCTTAAAATTCAATGCGATTTTAAGAACCTAAATATTTCTTTATATTTTCATTTTTCCTCATTACCAATAAATACAGAAAAAAGACAATATACAGGACTCGTTCTCTAGTATAATTCATTATAAATTTTATTTCTGATCGTATCATTGTCCAAGTCTGTTATTGCGATCCCATACTGATCCTTTCTATTAGTATCGGCACCACTCTTTATTAATAAGTTGACTAGCCCGGTATTCTCATCGAAACTAGCAATATGTAAGGCTGTTAATCCTTCTTTATTCAAATCCCGTTTCTCATCCTC
>JAUNRX010000118.1 GCA_030539495.1 bacterium
GTGTTCCTTGTAAAGGACTTAAGACGCGAGAGTGTGTGGAACACACACTTTGTTCCTCTTATACATCGCTTAATGGAAGACTGAAGGTAAATTCTGTTCCGGCGCCTTCCGTACTGATAACCGTAATATTTTCGCCATGGGCATTGATGATTTCCTTGGTAATGCTTAAGCCTAATCCAGTGCCCTTTTTATCTTTACCTCGGGAAAGGTCTGTTTTATAAAAACGTTCCCAGATCTTCTTAAGGGAGTCTTTTGGAATTCCGATTCCGTAATCCTTAATGCTGATAAAGGCTTTATTATTTCGCTCATTGATTAAGATACGAATGCTGGAATTGTGGTGGCTGAACTTAATGGCATTATCAATCAGGTTATAAAAGACCTGCTGGATCTTATCAATGTCAGCATCGACAAAAAGTTCTTCCGATGGGAATTCTAGATTAATTGTAATCTTCTTTTTGGTACAGGTTCCTTCAAAAGTACTGACCGTCTTCTTAATGACACCGTTTACATCAAAGCTTGTAATGTTAAGCATGCTGCCATTACGTTCGAAGGAATTCAGTGTGATCAGATTATTGGTCAGTTTATTCAGACGCTCCGTTTCAAATACAATGATGTCGATATATTTATTCTGCATTTCGTATGGTATGGTGCCATCTAGAATCGCTTCCGCATATCCTTTGATGGAAGTAAGTGGAGAACGAAAATCATGAGAGATATTTGCAATAAAGTTCTTCTGGTAGTTATCCATACTATTGAGCTCGGTAGCCATGTAATTGATTGTATTGACCAGCTCGTTAAATTCATCATTTCCGCGAAGGCTGATAGGATTATCAAAGTGTCCAAGACTATATTCTTTGGCAGCCTTAATTAGCTTATGAAGTGGGTGGATGCTAAAGAAATACATACAGACAATCAATAGAATCAGTGTCACCATAAAGTAGAGAAGAAGTGTATTAATGACGTTGGTAATCTGGATTGTGTCCTCTAATACCTTTTCTTCGCTCATAAAGACAAAGATATAGCCAACCGTATTGTAATTTACAATAATGTTGCTCTCAGCCATAATCATTGGCTTGTCAAAATAGCCGCTGTATTTGATGCCGCTTCTGGTATTACTGTTTAGGATAGTGGGATCGATAGATAGGACATTGGTTGTTACACTAGACATAGAATCTTCGGTATCTAATAATAGTGTTCCATCATGATCGGTCATCCAGATACGAGTATTGGTTAAAGAGCCAACGGTAACAAGCTGTTTATAAAGAAAGCTTTTGGTAATGGAGTTAGAATAGTATTCCTGTACATATTGATTACAGATTGACTCCGACTCTTGATATAGGGCGATTTTCTTTTGATTAATTAAGTTTGTTTTTATTTGGCTGCTTCCATAGGTATTTAGGATAATGAAAAGAGATAGAAATACGAGAAAGAAGCAACAGCAGTATTTATATAATAAGCTTGTTCGCATATGCAAAACATCCTCTTATTTATTTTTCAATTCAAATTTGTAACCGATGCCCCATACAGTAGCAAGTCCCCAGGAAGGATTATCTTTAATCTTTTCTCTTAGTCGTTTGATATGTACATCTACCGTTCTTGTATCGCCAATATATTCATAGCCCCAGATATGATCTAGAAGCTGTTCTCTTGTAAACACTTGGTTTGGATGGGAGGCTAGAAAATAAAATAGTTCCAGTTCCTTTGGAGGCATTTCAATTCGTGTGCCGTAATTGATTACCGTATAATTGGACTGATTGATAATCAGGTTATCATATTCTACGTAATCGCCTGTCTGTTCTAAAGTGACTTCATTGGTTGCAGCGGTTGGGACAGCTGTCTGGGCAGGATGAAATCTTCGTAAGACTGCCTTGACTCTTGCAACTAATTCCTTGGAATCAAATGGTTTGATCATATAATCATCCGCGCCTAGTTCTAGGCCTAGTACCTTGTCGAAAATTTCGCCTTTGGCAGAGAGCATGATAATTGGTACTGCGCTTGTCTTTCTAATTTCACGACATACTTCATAGCCATCAATGCCAGGAAGCATAAGATCTAGTAAGATAAGGTTTGGTAAATAGGTGGGGAAGGCATCAAGTGCTTCTTCCCCATCATTTACGATTAATGTATTAAAACATTCTTTATTCAGGTATAAGGAAATCAGTTCGGCAATATTATTATCATCATCTACAATTAGTATTTTTTGTTTTGTTGCCATAGGTTAAGACCTCCTGATTTTATTTGAATTCTACAATGGTAACGCCTTGGTCACCTTCTCCGAATCCTCCAACTCGATAGGATTTGATATATTTAATACGTTTTAAATGTGCATGGATACCATTTTTTAATGCGCCGGTACCACGACCATGAATAATTGTTACTTTTGGAAGGTGAGCAAGGTAAGCATCATCTAAGTATTTATCTAAGATGGAGAGTGCTTCATCTACCGTCTTGCCGATTACGTTGATTTCAGGGCTGATTGCAAAGGATTTATTGATCTTGATCTTGCCGGAACCAGTCTTTTGCATGTTTGGTGCAGTAATTGTTGGTTCATCAATAAGTTCAAGGTCTGAAATATTTACTTGGCTTCGTAAGATACCCATTTGTACGAAACAGTCGCCTTTTGCGTTTGGAAGACTGCTAATCGTTCCTTTTAGGTTAAGGCTTGTAACAAATACAGCATCACCAAGTTTGAAGTCGGCAGCTTTATGCTGTTTCTTAGGTTTTGCCTTACCACCAGAAAGGAGAGAAGTCTCGCTGCCTTTCATACGGTTGCGAAGTTCGTTACGTTCGCGTTCCATTTGCTTGCTTAAGCCGCTTTCATTGGACCACTTGTTGTATTTCTTAATTGTAGTATCCGCATATTCCTTGGCATCTTGAAGAACTTTGTAGGCCTCTTCTTTGGCTTCTTTTAAGATACGATCACGTTGTGATTCTAACTTTTCATTCTTTTCTTCAAGTTTTTTCTTTTGCGCCTCCATTTCGGCTTTATAAGCTTCGATTTCTTCACGTTCTTTTTCAATTGCCACACGGTTTTCTTCCAGATCAGCAAGCAAGTCTTCAAAGCTTTGGTCTTCTGAGTCAATTAATTCTTTTGCAGAACTAATGATTTCATCGGATAATCCTAATTTGCTTGAGATGGCAAAGGCATTACTTTTACCAGGAATACCGATTAATAAACGATACGTTGGTCGTAAGGTCTCTACGCTGAATTCACAGCATGCATTTTCTACACCTTCTGTTGTAAGCGCAAATACTTTTAATTCACTGTAGTGAGTCGTTGCCATAGTACGGACATCTTTGCTGTGAAGATAGGAAAGGATGGACATGGCAAGTGCAGCACCTTCTGTCGGGTCTGTTCCGGCACCTAATTCATCGAATAGTACTAAGGATTTCTCGTTGGCATGCTCTAAGATGGATACGGTATTTGTCATATGGGAAGAGAACGTACTTAAGCTTTGCTCAATACTTTGTTCATCACCGATATCGGCAAATACATCTTCAAATACGGCTAAGCTGGAACCATCAAACGCTGGAATGTGAAGTCCGGCCTGTCCCATTAGGGTAAATAGTCCTACCGTCTTTAAGGAAACAGTCTTACCACCGGTATTTGGTCCTGTAACCACTAAAAGGGTAAACTCTTTACCAAGGTAAATATCGATTGGAACCACTTTTTTCGGATCAATCAATGGATGACGTCCTTTTTTGATATTTACATAGCCGTCTTCGTTGAATTCTGGAGCAGTAGCATGCATTTTCTTAGCAAGCATTGCTTTGGCAAAGATAAAATCAAGGGAAACTAAGATAGATAAATCCGATTCAAGAGCTTCCATTTGAAGGCCACATTGTTCGCTAAGTTCAGCAAGGATACGTTCAATTTCTTCTTGCTCTTTTAACTCTAGTTCACGAATGGAGTTATTTAATTGCACGATGCTCATTGGCTCGATAAAGAGAGTAGAACCAGTAGAGGATTGATCATGGATCATGCCAGGAACTTTAGAACGGTATTCTGCTTTTACAGGAATACAGTAACGGCCATTGCGCATGGTAATGATGGCTTCCTGCAGCATGGTTCTGCCAGTTTGTGAGTTTACAATCTTGTTTAACTGTTCATGGATCTGGCCATTGGCATGTTTGATGGAGCGACGGATGTTCTTTAATGTGCTGCTTGCCTCATCGCTGATTTCTTCCTCAGAAATAATACAGCGTTTTAACTCGTTGTTTAATGGAGTTAATGGTTCAAGCATAAAGAAACGGTCGCTTAATGAGTCTTTATCTTCGTCCTCTTCTTCATGACTGCCATAAGCTTTTGCACGTAGGGCACAGTCTAAAAGAGAGCTGATATTTAAAAGTTCTACGATGCCAAGAGTGCTTCCTACTTCCAGACGTTTTAGGCTGGCGCCGATATCTTTGATTCCACGAAGGTTTAGACTTCCCTTCTTTAGGATACGAGAAAGCGCATCTGCAGTTTCTTGTTGTGCTTCATTTATGGACGTAAGGTCACAGAAAGGAAGCAATTTATGACAGAGCTCTTTCCCTAGAGAGGAACTAGCGAGTTCTGTTAATTGATCTATGATTTTATTAAATTCTAATGTTTTTAGAGCTTTTTGATTCATTTTATTGCCTTTCTTTAAGGTGTGTTGTGTCCTTGAATGAAGGAACTGTTAAGTTATATTTTACCTTATTTACATTGAAAATAAAACATTTTCTTTTGAATTATGAGGTTTGTTTACAAAGTATTCATATCTTGTTCATAACTTAATGATATACTTATTATACAGGACTTTAGAACGAGTATTAAAGGAGAAACTCATGGCGGACGAAAATAAATTAGTACATAATGGTCCGGCTGAAGAAGAACAATACACTTTTGTAAAAGAAACCATAAGACCTAAGAAAAGAAGTAAAGCGAAGAAGGTTGGTTTTACAGTAGGAATGGCAGTATTATTTGGGATTACAAGCTGTATTGTTTTTTGTTTATGCTTACCATTATTTTCGGATTACTTTGAGATAAACAGGAAACAAATTACGATCGGAAAAGGCGATGAGTTAGAGAGTACTGCGACAAAGACCATTGCACCAGAGGAGGTAACGGCAACGGTAGTTCCTTCCATAGCCCCTACAAAGATTAAGACAGAGCAGCCAAGGCATACGAATACACCAAAGCCAACGAAGACTCCGGCAGTGGATGCAATCGTATCAATCAGCAAGAAGATACAGTCCATTAGTGGAACGGTCAATCACTCCATTGTTAAGGTTACTTGTATTCAAAATAGTTATGATTTGTTTAATACCCCAAGCCAGGACACTAATTCTACCTGTGGTGTGATTGTAGGAAAGAGTGACGAGTATTTATTAATTTATGTGGTTCAGTCGAAAGTCAGTGCGACGGACAACTTGATTGTGACATTTGAGGATAGCTCGGTTGTGAATGCAAAACTCTTTAATAAGATGGATGATTTAGGAATCGCAATCCTTGCAGTAGAAATTGTGAAATTAACGAAAGAACAGTTAGCTTCCGTTGATGTTGCAGAGTTTGATACAACGTATGAATTAAAGACAGGAGAGACTGTCATTGCATTAGGAAGTCCAAATGGCCATATGTATTCTGCCCTTTACGGAACGGTTGCAAATGAGCCATATAATGACTATATCGTGGATAATGCAGTTACGTTGGTGAATACGACGATCCCTTATAATAGCAATGGGGAAGGCGTTCTTGTGAATCTGGATGGAAAGATTGTAGCATTTATTACCCATGCAGCTACCTTTACAACTCAGCTAAATGCAACAGTGAATACGTGTTATAGTATTCGCAGTTTAAAGCCAATTATCACAAAGCTGGTCAATAAGAAGGATTCCATTTATTTTGGAATTACGGCAAATGACATTACACCTGAGATTGCCTACAGGATTGGCATGGATAAAGGAATCTATGTTACTAAGGTTGAGAGTGATTCCCCAGCATTTAATGTAGATATAAAAAAGGGCGATGTCATTACTGCAATCAATGGAATTGAAATTACGGATGTGGCAGAATATAACACGATCATTAATAATTTTCACGATAAAGACCATGTACAAGTGGAGTTTTATCGTACCCAGGGAGATAAGAAGGTAGAGAAGAAAGTTTTATTAGAGCTTAGTATTGTAAAATAGAATACCTGCATTGGAAGTATATACAATAATAAAGGGGGGATAACCCCCTTTATTATTGGTTTAAAGTATATTATAATGGGAAGTAATAATGAGGACATCTATTGATTAGAAAGGTTAGGTATTAAAATGATATATATAACAGATTTACACGAAGGGGATTCTATTAAAGGAATATATTTATGTAAATCCAAAAAAACATGTCAGAAGCCTACGGGAAAAAGTTATTACTCCTTGACGTTACAGGATAAGACAGGTACTTTAGACGCAAGAGTATGGAATTTGACAAGTGGCATTAATAATTTTAACAATATGGATTATATCCATGTAAAAGGAAAGGTAGTTTATTTCCAAAATGCACTTCAACTCCATATTGATCAAATTCGAGTTGCGCAAGAAGGAGAATATGATAAAGAGGATTATGTCCCACTATCAAGCCAAGGCATCGAAAAGATGTATGGCGAATTGACAGATTATATTGGTTCGATTAAGAATAAGTATTTAAAGAAATTAGCAGAGAGTATTTTTATAGAGGATGCAGAGTTTAAAAGAACATTTACAAGCCATTCTGCAGCAAAAAGCGTTCACCATGGTTTCCAAGGTGGCTTACTAGAGCATACGCTTAGTGTAGTAAAAGTAAGTGACTTTATGTCAAAGCAATATCCACTTGTAAATCGTGATTTATTATTAGTTGCGGCAATGTTCCATGATATCGGAAAGACAGAGGAGATTTCAGCATTCCCTGAAAATGATTATACCGATGATGGACAGTTATTAGGCCATATTATGATTGGGGTTGAGATGGTAGGAATTAAGATCCGCCAGATTGAGGGATTCCCACATGCACTTGCAAGCCAGTTAAAACACTGCCTAATTGCACATCATGGCACATTAGAGTACGGTTCTCCTAAGAAACCTGCGACGATTGAAGCATTAGCGCTTAGTCTGGCAGACATGATGGATGCTAGAATGCAGACAATGAAAGAAGGGTTAGAAGCAGCAGATCCTAAGTTAGAGTGGATTGGCTATAACCGCTTCTTTGAATCAAATATAAGAAAGACTACGAATGTAGATTAATAAAAGAGGACTCCAATGGTAGAAAAGAACGAAGAATTAATAGTAAAAATTGATGCTTACGGATCTGAAGGAGAAGGAATTGGGCGTATCGACGGATACGCTCTTTTTGTGAAAGATGCCGTAATTGGTGATACAGTTAAAGTGAAAGTAATGAAAGCAAAGAAGAACTATGCATTTGCAAGACTTGTGGAAATCATTACACCATCCGAAGACCGTATCGATCCACCTTGTACATTAGCAAGAAAATGTGGAGGATGTCAGATCCAGCACATCAACTATGAAAAACAATTAGAATTTAAGCATAATAAGGTGAAAAACTGTTTAGAACACATTGGTGGTTTTAAGGTAGTAGAACAGGGAACGGTGGAAACAGATGTTGATGCTGTGGATAACGTAGTGGTTATGGAGCCTGCATTGGGGATGGATAATGCATTTTACTATCGTAACAAGGCACAATTCCCAGTAGGAACAGATAAAGACGGAAAAGTAATCACAGGCTTTTACGCAGCAAGAACACACAATATTATTGAGACAACTACTTGTGCAATTCAGGCGAAGGAAAATGATGAAATCCTCCAGATCGTACGTGATTTCTTAACGGAATACAAGATTTCTACGTATGATGAAGAAAGTCATAAGGGGTTAGTGCGTCACATCCTTACTCGTGTAGGGTATAAGACAAAAGAAATTATGGTATGCCTAATCTTAAATGGAAAGAAGCTTCCACATCAAGAGGAGTTAATTGCACGTCTTACTAAGGTTCCTTATATGACAAGTATTATAATCAATGTGAATACAAAGAAAACAAATGTAATCTTAGGAGAAGAGTGTATTACGTTATGGGGACAATCCTACATTACGGATTATATCAAAGACGTAAAGTTCCAGATCTCGCCATTAAGCTTTTATCAGGTAAATCCAGTGCAGACAGAACGTCTTTATAGCCAGGCGCTTGAATATGCGTCTCTTACAGGAGATGAAGTAGTTTGGGATTTATATTGTGGTATCGGAACAATCAGTCTTTTCCTAGCAAAGAGCGCAAAACATGTATATGGTGTAGAAATCGTGCCTCAGGCAATTGAAGATGCCAAGGTAAATGCAAAGATCAATGGTATCGATAATGCAACCTTCTTAGTTGGTGCAGCAGAAGATGTGGTGGAAGACCTTTATAAGAAGAAAGAAGCAAGAGCGGATGTCGTAATGGTAGATCCACCAAGAAAAGGCTGTGCGGAAAGCCTTCTTGATACAATCGTTTCCATGGGACCAAAGAGAGTGGTATATGTAAGCTGTGATCCTGCTACATTAGCAAGAGATTTAAAATATCTTAGAGAAAAGGGATATGTGACAGAGACTGCAAGAGCAGTAGATATGTTCCCGAATTCTATGCATGTGGAAACAGTTGCAGTACTTTCACGCAAGGACAGCTAGTCGGTCTTAATAAAATGGAACACTTTTATAAACTGTGCTATAATATATGAAAAATCAGTTTGGCATAAGGAAAAGAGGAAAATAAAATGGAAAAGAAACTTGGCCGTAATGACGCTTGCTGGTGTGGAAGCGGAAAGAAATATAAAGCATGCCATGAAGCATTTGATGATAAGATTAAAGGATTTAAAGATAAAGGCGTATTAGTTCCAAAACGTTCAATCCTTAAGACGAAAGAACAGGTTGAGGGAATTAAGGCAAGTGCTGCAATCAATATTGCTGTACTTGATTATGTTGCAGAAAATATTCGTGAAGGTATGACAACTAACGAGATTGATAAGCTTGTGTATGACAAGACAACAGAATTAGGAGGCGTTCCAGCACCATTAGGTTACGAAGGCTTCCCTAAGAGTGTTTGTACTTCAATCAACAGCCAGGTATGTCATGGTATTCCAAACGATGAAGATGTACTTGAGAGCGGTGATATTATAAATGTTGATGTTTCTACCATTTATAAAGGCTATTACTCAGATTCATCAAGAATGTTCTGTATCGGTGATGTTTCTGATGAAATGAGAAAATTAGTGGACGTAACAAAAGAGTGTGTAGAAATTGGCTTACAACATGTAAAACCTTGGACAAGATTAGGGGATATGGGTTATGCAGTACATCAGCATGCTTTAAAAAATGGCTATACTGTTGTAAAAGAAGTAGGTGGACATGGGATCGGTTTAGACTTCCATGAAGAACCTTGGGTAAGTTATGTAACACAACCAGATACAGGAATGCTTATGGTACCAGGTATGTGCTTTACAATCGAACCAATGGTAAACATGGGAACAGATGCAGTATTTGTAGATGATGCAAATGACTGGACAATTTATACAGATGATAATATGCCAAGTGCACAATGGGAAGTACAGGTTCTTGTTACAGAAGACGGATATGAAATAATTTCATACTAATCATAGTGCTTAGAAAAACAGATTTAGGTGGGAAACCGCTTAGATCTGTTTTTTTACTTCTCTGACAATATTCGCCGATAGATTATACATTTCACTAATAATAGATAAAAATGACACAGGAATATCACATAAAATTCCTATACTAGTTGGAAGTGAGATGGTGAATAAACAGGAAAGAGGTACGATATGAATCAACTGGCGTATCAGAGGAAAGCAGAGAGTGAAAAACAGGGCGAAGTAATTCAAATGCCTATAGGGAAGACGAGAAGTAAGCGAGGAAAAATACAGGCCATAATGTCGAGTTTTAAAATTGGTTGTATTGGTTTTGGTGGTGGAAGCATTTTAATCCCAGTAATAGAAAAAGAAGTAGTAGAAAATCATAACCTATTATCTGAGGAGGAGCTAAATAAAGATATTGTAGTGGCAAGTATTACACCGGGGGCACTTCCAGTAGAAATTGCATCAGCAGTTGGAAGAAGAGCAGGTGGAATAAGTGGCATGGTGCTTGCAGCGATGGCAATGGCACTTCCAGGTGCACTTTTAATGGTAGTACTTCTTTCGATGATTACAGGATCCAGTGAAGGAATACTAGTGCAGATTCAGTATATTGCCATGGGAATTAACTGCTTTATTGCATTTTTATTGACGCAATATGTGGCAGGAGCCATTAAGGTATGTAAGAAAGAAAAGCGACTAGGAGCAGGAGTTCTGATTATGCTGCTTGTTGTAGCTGTAACTTGCGGAAAAGAGCTATACGGAGTACTGGGAATTAAAAGAACACCGATTTTTGATGTGTCTACATTAAACGTACTTGGTGTTACTTTCTTTATTATATTTTATACCCAGGGAAAAGCAGAGAAACGAAGGTTGCTACTTGCCGGTATAGTAAGTATGCTACATTTATTTTGCGTAGGGAAGGCATCGTTGATTGATAATATGTACATAAAGAATAGCGTTGTAATAGTAATGGTAGCGTTATCATCCTATGGCCTTTTGTGTTCTTTAAAAGAAAAGAGCATAAAAGTGAGCTGGCCATATCGGCAAATGACAAAGGAAATGGGGACTTGTCTTGGAATGGTTTTACTTTGTTCCCTGCCGGCATTATGTATGGTTGAGAACACAGTATTCTACATAGGAAAGGCATTGGCCTCTACCATGCTTTCATTTGGAGGAGGAGATGCTTATCTAACCATTGCAGAGAGCATGTTTGTAAGTGACAGCATGGTGTCCTCGGACCAGTTTTATTCTCAGCTTGTACCGATTGCGAATGCCTTACCGGGAAGTATTCTTTGTAAGATGTTATCCGGAATTGGATATTACATTGGCTATAATCAGACAGGAACAAGACTAGGCGGATGGCTGGTGTCCATATGTGGATTTGGCTGTAGTGTAATGGCATCCTGTGGCGTGTTTACAATTATTTGTCATGTATATGAATTCTTCGAAGAGGTTTCTATTCTAGAATTATTAAAGAAATGGATTAGGATAATCATATCCGGATTATTAGTCAGTATTGCGTTATCGCTGATCTTAGTGAATATAAATGTTAGCCAGAGTTCAGGGTTTGCAGTATCAAGTGTGTTAGCCTTTTCGGGAATAGTCTATGTATTAAATTGGATTGCGGTCCGATTTGGATTTAAGTATCATATGATTTTAGTCTTATTATCGGGGGCATCTATGTTAGTATTTTTAAATCATTTATAGAAAAACAGGAGTATGTAGGTGTTCTACATGCTCCTGTTTTTTATTTTAAAGATATTGATAAAGTTCATCTAGATGTTTGATTTCAAGGTCTACAA
>JAUNRX010000119.1 GCA_030539495.1 bacterium
AGGCCTTTGGGCATATATGAGATTTGTTGGCCATTTTTGCCCAATTTCCTCAATATTTTCAAAGTATTTGTGAGGTTTTGGGCATATATAGAATTTTTCACTTTTGTGTGCCCGGGCTTCGACAAATTACGTGGGCATTTTCAACTACTAATTCTTGTATATGCCAAAACTGCCTTATTTCTTTATTTTTAACTTATGATTTTTGGTATTTTAAAGCTAATAATTTAATATATGCCCAAACTTCACAAACAACTGGCCTTTTGACACCCTGATCCTATACAGAACAAAGTGTCTTAAGTACCTTGTAAGGAACACATACTTTGCACTTAATGACTAATGTAAAACTATCTCCAACCGCATAGTTACACGATTGGAGATAGGAAAACTTTACTTCTTATAAAGTGATTAAGTTGTCATTTAACATCATTTGTGCTGACATTAAGATACCTAATTTTGCATGGTACCAAGTAAGTCCACCTTGGAAGTAAACTGCATATGGTGGCTTGATTGGAGCATCTGCACTAAGTTCAATGGAAGAACCTTGTACGAATGCACCTGCTGCCATAATTACATCAGAATCATAACCTGGCATTTCCCATGGTTCTGGAGTTACAAAGCTATCAACTGGAGCTGCTGCCTGGATTCCTTTACAGAATGCTACGATTCCTTCTGCTGATCCAAGTGTTACCGCTTGAATAATATCGTATCTTGGTTCTGTTCCATTAGGAATTACAGGGAAACCTAATGTTTCGTAAATATTTGCTGCAAAGATTGCTCCTTTTATTGCGCCTGCAACTACGGTTGGTGCTAGGAAGAGTCCTTGGTATAATTGTTGGTTTAATCCAAGAGTTGCCCCTACTTCTTTACCAAGGCCTGGTGCTGTTAAACGGTATGCACATTGCTCTACGTATTCTTCTTTACCAACGATATAGCCACCGATTGGTGCTAAACCGCCGCCTGGGTTTTTAATTAAGGATCCGACACAAAGATCTGCGCCTACGTCTGTTGGTTCGATTGTCTGTACGAATTCACCGTAGCAGTTATCTACCATACAGATAATGGATGGTTTAATTCCTTTGATGAATTTGATTAATTCGCCAATTTGTTCAACGGATAACGTTGGTCTTGTTTGGTACCCTTTGGAACGTTGGATTGTTACCATTTTCGTACGTTCGTTGATTGCATTTTTAATGCCTTCGTAATCGAAGCTGCCATCTTCTAATAAATCTACTTGGCTGTATGTTACGCCGTATTCTGCTAAAGAACCTTTGGACTCACGGATACCGATTACTCCTTCTAATGTGTCGTATGGTTTTCCTACAGGGGATAATAATTCATCGCCTGGACGTAAGTTTGCGCTTAATGCTACTGTTAACGCATGTGTACCACAAGTTAAAGATGGTCTTACTAATGCGGACTCTGCATGGAAGATCGAAGCATATACGTCTTCTAATGTGTCTCGGCCTAAATCGTTATAGCCGTATCCTGTTGTTGCTGCAAAGTGTACGTCACTTACACGGTGTTCTTGCATTGCTTTAATTACTTTGTGTTGGTTGATTTCTGCCACTTGGTCGATTACTTCAAAACGTTCTTTTAAGGAACCTTCGATTTTATCGGCAAAGCTTAATAATTTTTCATCAATGCCGAAGCTTTTATATGTGTTAAATAATTCTAATTTCATGTTATACTGTCCCTTCGTGTCCTAAATAATAGATTTTTCTTTTAGTACTGTTTCTATAAATGCAAGTTGATCTGCAGTTTCTTTTAATTCACGCTTATCAACCATGATTACTTCTTTTTCTCTTCTAAACCAAGTAAGCTGACGTTTTGCAAAATGTCTGGTATCTCGTTTTAGAATGTAGATTGCTTCTTCTAATGTAATCTCACCGTCAAAGTACTGTAGGATTTCCTTATAGCCAAGTCCTTGCATGCTGACTAAGTCTTTAGCGTATCCTTCCTCCTTTAGAGCCTTAACCTCTTCTAAGAGACCGTCATTTACCATAATGTCAATACGCTTATTGATACGGTCATATAGGACTTCACGATCGTTGGTAAGCACAAAGTATGCGCTGTTATATGCGCTTTCTTTCTGACTTTCCTCTTCATTATGCTCGCTCATCTTCTTACCTGTCTGGTGATGGAACTCTAATGCACGGATGACACGTTTGAAGTTATTCTTATGAATGGCTTCTGCACTCTTTTCATCTACTTCACGAAGCATATTATGAAGTACGTCCACGCCCTGTTCTTTTACAAGTGCTTCTAGTTCTTCACGATACTCTGTGGAAGCATCATTTTCTTCAAAATTGATATCATATAGAAGTGCCTGAATATAAAAGCCTGTTCCACCTACGACAATTGGAATCTTGCCTTTTGCATAGATTTCTTTCATCGCTTCCTTCGCCATGGATTGGAAACGGACTACATTAAAGTCTTCACCTGGATCTAATACATCGATTAGATAATGTGGTACACCGTCCATTTCTTCCTTGGTAATCTTGGCTGTTCCGATATCCATCTTAGTATATACTTGCATGGAGTCCGCGGAAATAATTTCTCCGTTGATCTTCTTCGCAAGGCTAATTGATAATTCTGTCTTTCCAACTGCTGTTGGCCCGGTTAATATTACTAACGGTTGTTTGTTCATATATCCTCCAAAACGTATCTGTAAAACTAAAAAGGAGATTATAAAATACGTTTAAATTTCTTTTCTACCTCATATTTACTCATTGAGATAATGATTGGTCGTCCATGTGGACAGAAATATGGGTTTTCAAGTCCCATTAAGTCGTCTAACAAGACTTTGAACTCATGATAGTTAATCTTCTGATTTCCTTTGATGGCTGCCTTACAAGACATGGATGCTACCTTTTCCAATACGATGGTTGGCTTGGTAATGCTATCCTCATCAATTAAAGTATCTAACATTTCTACAAACAGGGATTGCTCATTCAGTCCATATAGGTTTGCAGGTACTGCTTTGATCGCATATTCCCTGCCACCAAAGAAGTCAATCTCAAATCCCAGGTCATTGAAGATTTCCATGTTTAACTTCAGACAGTCTTCTTCTCTGGAGTTTAATGTCATTACGATTGGTGGAAGCAAGCCTTGCGATAAGGTCTCTCTTCGATCATAATCGTGAAGTAATTTCTCATAGAGTACTTTTTCATGAGCCGCATGCTGATCGATCATCAATAGCTTGTTCTCAAATTCAATCATCCAATACGTTTCAAATAATTGGCCAATAATACGATAGCTTGGTTTCTTTTCTTCCTTTGGCTGTTCTTCAAACAATTTTACTTGTTCTAAACGTTCCTGTGGAATGACTTCATTTTCCGTACGTAGGGAGCTCGCTTCATTACTAGTAATCTCTTTAATGTCAAAAGACGTCATTGCTTGTGAGTAATTGCTTTCTGCTGCAGACTTAATTCCTGTCACTTCTTCTCGAAGCGTCTTTGGCATGCTCTTAGGCTCAATCTTAACCGGAGGAGCTTCTACGGTCTCAGCTGTAAGCAATTCTTCTTTTAACTGCTCATCTTCGATCTCTGTAATTTCTAATGGTTTATGATTAATGGCTGCTGCCTGTTTTAAATTAAAAGTTGGCTCAAATAAGAAGCTTTCCTTTACCTTTTCTTCTGGCAATAAGCCTTTTGTTTCTTCATGCACGATTTCTAATGCCTTATTGGATGCCTCAATACGTTTTTTCTCAAATGGCTCTGGGCCTTTCACATGCTGTCCATTAGGCATTTGCCCTGGCACATGTTTCTTCGGTGCCGATAAGGAGATATCCGTAATCAGTTCCTGTTGCTTTAACGTACGGCTTACTAAGTCATGGACAAACTTATACGCTTCCTCTCCATTACGTAAGCGAAGTTCCATTTTCGTTGGATGCACATTTACATCGATAAATAAAGGATCAATATCAAAATGCAGGCATGTAAATGGATATTTATGATGCATGACAAATGGTTTGTAGGCATCTTCAATGGCTCTTGTAATGATTGGACTCTTGATATAACGTCCGTTGATATAGTAATTCTCATGATTACGGTTTCCACGAAGGATGGTCGGCTTACCGATAAAGCCATGTACCGACATATGGTCGGTCTCACCTTCTACCTCTAATAAATTAGCTGCCACATCTCTTCCGTAAATCTGATAAATAATATCTTTTAACTTATTATTGCCAGAAGTGGTAAGCTTTAACTGATTATTATTTAGGAATTTAAAACTGATATTTGGATGGGAAATAGCCAATCGTTCAATTAAGTCGCTGATATAGCCGGCTTCGGTGGTTGCGGACTTTAGAAACTTTCGTCTTGCCGGTGTATTATAGAATAGGTTACGAATGACAAAGGTCGTTCCTTCCGGACTTCCAATCTCTTCAAATCCTTTTTCCTCGCCACCGTCAATTAAATAACGGCTTCCTAACAGGTCAGCATTGTTCTTTGTAACTAATTCTACTTGAGCAACGGCACTAATACTGGATAGTGCCTCACCACGGAACCCAAGACTCGATACACTAAGTAAATCTTCTACGGATTTAATCTTACTTGTAGCATGACGTAAGAATGCTACTTTGATATCGTCCTTACGAATTCCTGAACCATTGTCCGTAATTCTAATAAAGCCGATACCGCCTTCTTTAATCTCTACTGTCACTGCATTGGCACCGGCATCGATGGAGTTTTCTACTAACTCTTTTACAACCGCAGCAGGACGTTCTACTACTTCGCCTGCTGCAATCTTATTTATCGTTTGCTGATCTAATACGGTAATATTACTCATTACTTATCATCCCTTACTTTTAGTTGAAGTTCATATAAGATATTTAATGCTTCAATTGGAGTCATTCTGGATAAATCAATATGGTCGATCTGATCGATGATCTCTTCATGTTTGGAATTATATTTTGGTTCTGGAATCGTTCCTGCAAAATCAAATAATGACATTTGACCCATTTCGCAAGAGTCTTCCATATTTCCTTCTAAGATATTCTTTGTCTTAGTTGCAATATCATGATCGCTTAATTCATTTACGATTTCTCTGGCACGTTTTAATACGCTGTCCGGTACCCCTGCAAGTTTGGCTACCTGGATACCATAACTCTTATCTGCGCCGCCTTTTATTATCTTACGTAAGAAGATAATATCTTCGCCTTGTTCTTTGACTGCGATACAGTAGTTATTTACGCCTTCTATTGCACCTTCTAATTCGGTAAGTTCATGATAGTGTGTAGCAAATAATGTCTTTGCTCCAAGAAGCTTGGTATTGCTGATATGCTCTACTACCGCCCATGCAATACTTAATCCATCAAATGTAGACGTACCACGACCAATTTCATCTAGGATTAACAAACTGTTCTTTGTAGCATTACGTAAGATATTCGCAACTTCTGTCATTTCAACCATGAATGTGGATTGTCCGCTTGCAAGGTCATCACTTGCTCCAACTCTGGTAAAGATTCTGTCTACAATTCCGATTTCTGCAGATTTCGCTGGAACGAAGGAACCAATTTGCGCCATTAATACGATTAAGGCAGTCTGTCTCATATACGTAGACTTACCAGCCATGTTTGGTCCAGTGATAATGGAGATACGGTTTTTCTTATTATCTAAGAAGGTATCATTGGAAACGAATTGATCATTATTCATCATCTTTTCAACAACCGGATGTCTGCCGTCTTTGATATCGATCACACCTTTGTTGTTGATGCTTGGACGAACGAAGTTTTGATTTTGCGCAACGGTTGCAAGAGCCGTAAATACATCGATATTAGCAACTGCTTTGGCAGAAGACTGAATTCTTGCAATCTCTCCGGCAATATGGTCTCTTACTTCACAGAATAAGTCATATTCTAATGCGGTCAATTTATCTTCCGCACCAAGGATCATATCTTCTAATTCTTTTAATTCCGGTGTGATATAACGTTCTGCATTGGCTAACGTTTGTTTTCTAGTCCAAGTATCTGGTACTAAGTTTTTATAGGAATTGGTTACTTCTAAATAATAACCGAATACTTTGTTGTATTTGATCTTAAGATTTTTGATTTCCGTTGCATTACGTTCTTTTTCTTCTAATTCTGCAAGCCAAACCTTACCGTCTTTCTTTGCGGAACGAAGCTTGTCTACTTCTTCATTGTAGCCATCTTTAATCATTCCACCTTCACGAATTGAAATTGGTGGTTCCTCCGAAATGCTTCGATAAATTAAGTCACATAAGTCTTCTAATCCATCCAGTTCATTATATAACTGTTTTAAAAGAGGACTTTCAAATGTCTCTAGTAATTGTTTGATATAAGGAAGCATTGTCATGGAGTTATAGAATGCAAGCAAGTCTCTAGGATTTGCTGTCTTATATACCACCTTACTGATTAAACGTTCTAAATCGTAGATTGGATTAAGATACTCTCTGATCTCTTCTCTTGTAATATAGTTATTGTTGATTTCTTCAATGGCATCTAAACGGTCATTGATTGCTTTTACATCGATTAATGGCTGTTCTACATAGTTACGTAATAATCTGGCACCCATTGCTGTCTTTGTCTTATCTAATACCCAAAGAAGTGAACCACGTTTTTGCTTTTCACGTAATGTCTCCACAAGTTCTAGGTTTCTTCTTGTAGAACTATCGATCAACATAAACTTATTTGTTTGGTATGGTGTAATCTTACGGATATGGTCAAGGCTTGTCTTTTGTGTCTCATATAAATATTGAAGTACGGTGCCTGCTGCCGTAGTCCCGATGGAGTAGTCTTTTAATCCTAATCCGTCTAATGTTCCAACTGCAAAATGTTTCTTTAAGATACGGTCACATAATTCTTCATCATAATACCAGCTTTCCAGGGAAGAGATGGAGATGTGAAGACGCTCTCTTAAATCTTCTAAATCAATATTTGACATATAGAAGGATTCATTACAAATGATTTCTGATGGTGTGAACTTATTGATTTCATCTAATAATTTTCTTGAGGAATCAACTTCTGTCACATAGAAGTCACCTGTTGTAACATCGATAATAGAAACGCCATATGCGTTGGATGTGTAAATGACACACATTAAATAATTATTCTTTGTCTCGTCTAGGGTCTGCGTGTTTAAGTTGGTACCTGGAGTCACAATACGGACTACCTCACGTTTTACTAACCCTTTTGCAAGCTTAGGATCTTCCACCTGCTCACAAATCGCTACTTTGTAGCCTTTGCTAATTAATCTGCTTAAATACCCTTCCACAGCATGGTAAGGAATCCCGCACATCGGTGCACGTTCCTCTAGTCCACAGCTTTTTCCAGTAAGCGTAATCTCAAGTTCTTTGGAACAAGTGATAGCATCCTCGAAAAACATTTCGTAAAAATCGCCAAGTCTGTAGAATAAAAGACAGTCTTTGTATTCTTTCTTTGTATCTACATACTGCTGCATCATTGGTGTTAATTTTTGTTGCGTTTGCATAAAAAGATCCTTTCTCTATCGTAACGTCATATTACTGACTCTATTTACATATTTCTACTTACATTATAAGAAGCTGTCTTGGAATGGTACTCCAAAACAGCTTTCTCTATTATAACCTACATAATATTGTCAATCAATCATTTATTTTGTCCATTCGCCAGTTTCTAAGAACGTATTTGCGCGTTTATTTGCTGCATCGATTATACTACGGTCGTAACCGATCATCCCTAGGAGTTTAATGGCATTTTTACTTCTTGCCTTTCCTTGGTATAGCTTATAGTCGAATAAAACGTCGTTCTCTTTCACTTCTTCTTGGAAATGATAGTTTGTATAGTCGTCTTCTAAGATATTGGTAAGCTCGATATCATGGGTTGCTGCCATGCATAAAACGTTGTGCGCTGCAATATTCTTAAGGATTTCCGCAGAAGCACTAATACGCTCGATGGTATTGGTTCCGCGAAGTACTTCATCGACAAAACAAAGGATTGGTGTTTCTTTGTCCATCTGATCTAAAATTCTCTTTAACGATTTTATCTCTGCCATATAGTAACTTTCGTTATTTAAAAGGCTGTCCGAAAGTGCCATGGAAGAATAGACTTTAAAATAGCTTCCTTTATAGGAATCGGAAAGAGACGTATAAATCGTCTGAGATAATACTGCATTGATTGCCACGGTACGTAAGAAGGTCGATTTACCGGAAGCATTGGACCCTGTAATTAAGGCTGGCTTGCTTTGATAAATGGAATTCTTCACTGGGTTTGTAATCAGTGGATGATATACATTGGTAACTTCCATAAATGGCTTCTTGCTTTCCACAAGCTCTGGCTTTGTATAGGTACCAGTCAATTCACGGAAGGATGCAATGGCAAGTGTTGCATCTAATAGACCAATCAGTTCATACATACGGTTGACTGCCTGTTTATTGGCACGTAACTCGCGAAGCATGTTGTTAAACTTGATAATGTCGATATGGAAAATCATACGGACATAATCTAAAAAGATTTCGGAGATTCCACTTACTACAGAACGTCCGCCTAATACAATGCCGGCTCCACGTTTAAACTTGCGAAATGCTTTCGCATCCTTTTGTAATTGGTCTGTATATTCTTCTAAACCTTTTAACTCGGTCTTTCCAAGCATCTCCACGCCCTCGATCATGCGAAGTAAATAGGAGAATACATTGAAATACCCTGAAATGGTGGCTTTAGTAACATTGTATCGAATTATGTTATTTGCAAGTACGGCAAATACTGCGATTGCACCAAGACCCGGATGGATAAATACCACTCCGATCGCCACAAAGAATGCAAGTGCATATACATAATGCATCCATGGTCTCTTTACTTCAATATTGTCGGTACGGTTGATATATTCATAAATGGAAATATCCTTTAGCTTACCAAATTGTCGCATTGCAAACTGTAAGTCTTCGCGTTCCTTTTCATGCGTACTAAAATACTCAGCCAATTTGCCACGTTCTTGTAATACATCTTTATCAAAGGATAGTTTTCGTAGCATTGCATATAGATATTCTTCCCCAATACTGGTCGATGTATGATTTAGAAGTTTATAGATTTCATCTAAATTCAGATCATTCCATGTGATATCGTCAAGATCGGTATCTGCTTCTTTCTCTGCAAAATAATACGCTTTTAAGAATTCCATTTTCTTCTCGCTGTATTCTTCCGTAGGGGTCTTCCCCCATGTTTCTCTAATATTTGCCCGAATGGTCTCATTATGCTTTTTCTGGTCAAAGAAACTCTTTACCAGTAATAGAAGCAAGAGCCCAATGAATAGGTATACAAATTCCATATAGCTGCTTCTCCTTTGTCATGGTCAATGTTTTTGAATTACTTTATTATAAATGAAAGTGAACGATTATTCAACTATCCCAGGAAATGTGTAACGTCCTCTTTTTTCGGTTCCTTTTCCATATTGTATCGCCTGTTTTGGACAAGTATGAAGGCATTTTAGACAGCCGATACAGTCCCCATTCCATTCTGGACCATTCTCAAGTACCGTAATCACATTAGAAGGACAATTTTTCTCACACAATCCGCAGTTAATACAAGCGTCCGTCGCATAAAACTTCTTAGAATGATCCACACGCTTATAAATACGCTGTAATAAAGGGCTAAATGGTGCAATGGCTCCTTTATGATAGGACTCCTTAATACTTTTCTTAGCAACTTCTGCTGCAATGGCTGCAATCTGCTGCTTTGCTTCTGCTATTGTCTTTTGTTGTTTCTCTTTTGATGGGAGGTCATACATAAGAACATAATTATCTACCATCTTCACGCCAAACTTGGCAGCTAAAGGAAGCCCTTGCTTCTCTAAAATCGTTGCAATCTGTCTCATCGTATTACCACAGGAACCCCCATATGTAACTACGACATAGACATACTGCCCTTTATAGTTGGAAAACTTAAGCTGGTCTATAAATTGTTCCACGATTTTCGGTACCCCATACCAATAGATTGGGAATACAAATCCCACTCGTTCATCTTCCTCTAGTTGATACGATGTCGTTTCGTTCATCGTCTGTTTTGACATATATACCAGCTTCTCATTGGTACTCTTCGCCATTTGTTCTGCTGCATATCTGGAATTTCCTGTTCCACTAAAATAAAAGATCATGATTATCTTCTCCTTTTTTATACTTCGATAACTATCGAATTGTTTATTGTTTAAAATGGTCTTGTCCCCCCTTCTTTTATTTAATTTCGGAAAGGAACGAAGACCCTTTATTATTACTAGTTATTTTATTTGGTCAAACTGATGCCTGATCTGGTCTAATACCGGCTGATTTACCCTTGCCACCAAATACTTCCCCTGCTTCTCTGTCGTAATTAATCCTGCATCGGTTAACTCCTTCAGATGATGTGAAATCGTTGGTGCACCTATGCATAGCTTGCTCATAAGCTGCGTAACAATACAGTCACATCCCGTATTAAAGTCCTTTTGTTCATATTGTAAGATGCTAAGGAAAATCTCCAGACGGTTTTCATTGGATAATGCCTTATAAATCCTTGCTACTTGTTTCGTTGTCATCTCTATTTCATTCTTTCCTTGCTTTTTATTCTTCTATTGCAGAAAGGGCTCCTTTTGTTGCATGGATTACTGTGGTATCAAACACTTGTACCTGGGTGTCATTCTGCTTAATTAATAATCCAAGTTCGGTACAGCCTAAGATCACGCCTTCTGCACCCTTTTTAGAAAGAGAGTCTATGATGCGTAGTACTTCCTGTTTGGATTCCTTTTTTATCTTTCCAACGCAAAGCTCATTAAAAATAATATCATTGATACGTTCGATTTCACAATATTCTGGTATCATGACCTCAATTCCATGTTCGATCAACTTAGACTTATAAAACTCCTGATTCATCGTATATTTAGTACCTAACAATGCCACTTTCGTTTTCTTATTCTTATGTAATTCCTCTGCAGTTGCATCTGCAATATGTAAAATCGGGATATGGAGTTCTGCCTGAATTTGTGGGGCAACTTTATGCATCGTATTGGTACAGATTAGGATAAAATCAGCACCTGCATTCTCTAAGCTTTTTGCTGCCTCTACTAAGATCTTTGCACATTCTTCCCATTGACCCTTGGACTGGCAAACTTCAATCTCATCAAAATCAACACTAAACAGGATACATCGTGCAGAATGAAAGCCTCCTAACTGTCCTTTTATTACTTCATTAATAATTTCATAATATGTAGTCGTACTTTCCCAACTCATACCGCCAAGCAATCCTATCGTCTTCATAATGCTGCCTCCTTAATATGTCTTATTTGCAGATTATACCACGGCTTCTAGAAATTGAAAAGTCTTTTTGCAATTTGCGTAACATATGTTACAGACTTTATGCACAGTCTATGTTATGCTATGCATGTCCTAATAAAATAATAATGTCCAATTAATTTGATATATTTTTTCACAAGACTCTGTAGCCCCTACTACAGAGT
>JAUNRX010000247.1 GCA_030539495.1 bacterium
ACCAGGAGCAACCGGTCCAACTGGAGCTGATGGCTTACCAGGAGAAAAGGGAGAACAAGGAGCAACGGGACCAATCGTACAGCTTCCTAATCAAATAACTAATGGAGGAATGGAGACATTTAGTGATGACATTCCAACAGAGTGGTTTGGTCCAGCACTAGCACAATCTGCACAAGTGCTTGCTTCGGATGATCCGGATTTAGTTCATTCAGGAAATTCAGCTGTTATGTTAATGGGGACAACAGGAACAACATCGACAACATTAAGTCAAAATCCAGAAATTGATGTTCAAGGAGCTTCATTCAAATGCTCATTTAGTGCTATGGCTGAAGGAAGCCCTTCCTTAATTGCTACATTAATATTTTACAAGGGTAAGACTCCTATTTCTTCTAGTAGTACGTCAATGCTTATTCAAGTCGGATCATTACCGGATCGTACTATGGGATATGGGCAGTATTTCTTTATGACAGATATGGTGGCACCATTAGAGGCAACAAATATTCAGATTAGTTTTACTGCGAATAATCTTAGCGAAGATGGAGTTACGGATGTTGTATATATCGATGATGTATTTATATATATCTAATCAATAATAGAGATATGTAAATAATTAGGGGGACTATGGGGAAAATAAAGCCCCATAGTTCTCCTTCCTACATAAGAGCATCCTATGCGATTGGCTTTTATTTATGTAATAATACAATATAAGATAGGTGGAGGAGAATGAAAAGTATTAGCTTATGTATGATTGTAAAAAATGAGGAAGAAAATCTAGCAAAGTGTATGGAAAGTGTACAACGAATTGTAGATGAAATTATAATCGTAGATACAGGATCAACAGATGCAACAAAGGAAATTGCAGCAAAGTATACCAGTAATATTTATGATTTTAAATGGTGTAATGATTTTTCTAAGGCTAGGAATACAGCTTTTTCTAAGGCTACAAAAGATTATATTTTATGGTTAGATGCAGATGATGTATTAAGACCAGAAGATCAGAAGAAGATGCTACAGTTAAAAGAAGAATTAGATGAAACGATAGATGTGGTAATGCTGAAGTATAACATAGCATTTGATAAGAATGGTAATCCTACTTTTTCTTATTATAGGGAACGTTTAGTAAAACGGAGTTTAAACATACAGTGGCGAGAGCCGGTTCATGAATATCTTCCACTTGTGGGGAATGTGGTTAAGAAAGACATAGCAGTAACACATGAGAAGACACATTCTTCAGGGGATAGAAATATAAATATCTATAAGGAAAAAATAAGAAAAGGTGAAAAGTTAAGTACGAGGGGAGTATATTACTATGCGAAGGAGTTATATGAGCATAATAGAATAAAAGAGGCAATAAAGTATTTTGAAGGATTTTTGAAAAAGGAGGATGGATGGGCAGAAGATAAAATTAGTGCATGCTACTATTTATCTATTTGTTATAAGAAAATGGAGGAATTAGAGAAACAACGAAATACTTTGATAAAGAGCTTTGAGTACGATATTCCAAGGGCAGAAATCTGTTGTCAGTTGGGGGCATATTATTTTCAAAAGAAAGAGTATAAGAAAGCAATCTATTGGTATACAGTAGCCGCAACCCTAGAGTTTCCGGAAGATAATTGGGGATTTCGTCAAATCGATTGTTGGACGTTCCTTCCTAATATTCAGTTATGTGTATGTTATGATCGAATAGGGGATATAGAGAAAGCAATCAAATACAATGAAATTGCTGCAAAATTCAAACCAGAGAGTGAATCTGTATTATATAATAGAACTTATTTTAATAATAGGCAGAGGAAAGATATATAAAATGAATAAGAGTGTTATAAATAGAGAAAAACAATAGATAGAATTGTTTTTCTCTATTTATTTAAAAAAAGTAAAAAAGGTATTGACATATACTTTTATTCATGATAAACTAAGTAAGTTGTTTCGACAAGAAATGACAACACAGAACATTGATAACTGAACAGTGAAACAACCTTGAAAATTCTAAATAA
>JAUNRX010000120.1 GCA_030539495.1 bacterium
TGTTTAGGCACGAAGTGCTTCCACTGGATCTTTCTTTGCAGCCATTCTTGCAGGGATTAATCCGCCTAGAACGGTAAGGCTTACACTAACTGTAATCAGCAGGATTGCATGTAGTGGACTTAGGGTAGCAACATTTTTCAAGCTTACCAGGTGGTCAATAACTGCATTGATTGGGAACGTTAAGAGGAATGCAATCATAATGCCAAGACAGCCGGAGCATGTTCCAATAATAAAGGTTTCTGCATTGAAAACACGGGAGATATCTTTCTTTCTGGCACCAAGGGCACGTAAGACACCGATTTCTTTTGTTCGTTCCAGTACAGAGATATAAGTGATGATGCTGATCATAATCAGTGAGACAACAAGCGAGATAGACGCAAAGGCAACTAGTACCATTGTGATGGCATCCATAATGCTTGAGGTCATTTCAACTAATGTTGCAGCCAAGTCAGTATAGATAATCTGTTCTTTTTCCGGTTTATTTGTATTGTAGCCGTCTAAATAGTTTAATACGTCCTCTTTTGCATCGAAATCAGTTGGAAATACTTTTACAATGGATGGTGTTCCACTGGCACCAAGCATGCTTAGCATGGTATCTTTCGTAAGGACAGAGTTTACAGAACCATTGGTTGTAGAGGCATTGGTAGAAGAAGCTTGTTCAAAAGGAAGTCCGGTAAGTACGTTATAGCTGACAGCTTTTTGTGCTGCTACAATGTCGGAGCTTTTTGCATTTTCAATCATACTGGTAGTTAGGTCATCGGAATAAGCAATGCCAGGATTTAAGATTGTAAATTCTTTTCCCTCTTTTCCACGAAGGATACCTACAATCTTAAGAGGAATCGCATTTTTCAATTGATACATAGTATCTAAGTGCTTTTGAGAAGCATCAATGGTAAAGATTGTGTCGGTCTTTTTGTAATAATCATTGTTTGGAATGGCCTTTAACTCCATATTAATAAGGTCTGAAAAGGAGACTTGGCTTTCATTATACTCACCGAGAAGGGCATTCAAGATAGATACATCAACTTTATTTTCTTTATCAACTACAAGAACTAAGTCATTTTTACTAGTTGGATAGCTGCCAGATAAGAGGTCATAGTTCTCACTTAGATAAGAGGTTCCCTTGTTATCGATACTTTTTGGATAAGAGGTAAAGTTAATGGAAGTACTATTGACTGTATTCACTTTATCTCCTTTCTTAGCCAGCAGGTTAATGGAAGCGGTTCTTGTATAGTCAACGGCAGAGACAAGGGATGGGTCAATGCTTTCGATATAGCGGATATAGTCGTCTGTCAGCACATTGGAGTGCTCAGTGGTCTCTTTACTTTCATCATAAGGAATGATGTAATTAGTATCTGGATAAGAGGAAAGATTACTGGAATCCTCATCTAAATGATGTTCTTTGGAATGCTGTACCAGCATATTTTCCCCATTGTTAATTAGAATTGGATAGCCGGACAACGTGTTACTTTCATAATCTTTAATCTGCTTACTAAAGCCATTGGATAAGGATAAGATCAGGGCAATTCCGATAATTCCAATACTGGAGCCAAATGCAGTTAAGATGGTACGCCATTTCTTTGTACTTATATTTTTACCCGATAATTTTAGTGCAGTGAGAAAGTTCATGCTGGTCTTTTTAAGCTTATAGTCGCTAACCGTTTCATTTTCTTCTGGTGGATTAGAGTCATGCTCCACTTCACCGTCTTTAAACTCTATAATTCGATCGGCATATTCATGAGCCAGCTCCGGATTATGAGTTACCATAATGACCAATTTATCTTTGGCAATCTCTCGAATTAGGTTCATGATCTGAATACTTGTGGAAGTGTCTAAGGCACCCGTTGGTTCATCGGCTAAAATAATATCAGGATCGTTGGCGAGAGCTCTTGCAATTGCCACACGCTGCATCTGGCCTCCGGAAAGCTGGTTTGGAAGCTTATGAATATGCTTCTTTAGTCCTACCTTTTTTAAAACATCAATGGCACGCTGCTTTTTCTCTTTGATGGAAACACCGCTTAACGTCATACCCATCGTGACATTGTCAATCAGATCAAGATGTGGGATGAGGTTATAACTCTGAAAAATAAATCCAATGCTGTTATTTCGATAAGCATCCCAGTCGGAGGAAGAAAAGGTACGGGTAGAAGTTCCATTTATAATGACATCACCCTCATCATACTGATCTAAGCCTCCAATTACGTTTAAGCAGGTAGTCTTTCCGGAACCGCTTGGACCAAGGATTGCAACAAATTCATTATGTCTGAATTTAATGGAAACGCCGTTTAAGGCAGTCTGTACAAACTCTCCTGTTTGGTATCTCTTAATAATATTCTTTAACTCTAACATGTTCATTTCCCCTTTGCTATTTGATAGTGCTATAATAAACGCGTAGTATGAACCGAATATGAAGAAAAGCGGCAGTTTTCATTCATATTCAGTTCATGTTGGACGGATAAGATAAGCATAAAATAGGAAATAAAAATAAGAGGAGGAGCGCCATGTTTCAAGTGTTAGTGGTAGAAGATGATGACAATCTCTCGAAATTAATGGAAGCGATATTAAAGCAAAACGGGTATGCGCCGATTTGTGCAAAGGATGGGGAAGAGGCATTACAAGTATTCGATCAGGAGCATATTGATTTGGTAATCTCGGATATTATGATGCCAAAGTTAGATGGCTACGAATTGACCAAGTTACTTCGTGATGTAGATCCCTATCTTCCCATCTTAATGGTGACGGCAAAGGAAGCTTATGAGGATAAGAAAAAGGGCTTCTTACTAGGTGTTGATGATTATATGGTAAAGCCCATCGATATGAGTGAGATGCTGCTTCGAATTACAGCTCTTTTACGCCGTGCAAAGATTGTAAGCGAGCATAAGATTGTAGTGGGAGAATATATCTTAGATTACGATGCCCTATCAGTAACTTGGCGCTCGGAGATTATGACTTTGCCGCCGAAAGAGTTTTATCTTCTTTATAAATTAATAGGCTATGCAAATGTAATCTTTACAAGGAGACAGCTATTAGATGAAATCTGGGGTATGGACCATGAGGTAGATGAACGAACGGTAGATGTACATATTAAAAGGCTTAGGGAGCGTTTCTATGATTGCAAGGAGTTTGAAATCATAACAGTACGTGGGCTTGGCTACAAGCTGGTGAAGAATGTATGAAAGATAAATTACATCGTAAATTACTAGGGACATATTTTTGGACAACCCTAGCGGTTATTGGAGTTTCCTTTATTATCTTGCTGACCATTTATAATAAGATTCGTGTATCTGAAATTGAAAAGACACAAGAGGGGATGAGGCAGAATGTGCTGATTCTTATGGAACAGACAACGTTAGATACCAACCAAATCTTCGAATTAGAAAAAGTGGAGGATTATCAGATTAAGGAGTTGTCCAAGGAAGAGGCAGTCAGCAAGTATGGGAAGGAAACCGAACGAATTTATAGTGGTGGGACAATTTATGAAAATAATAAAATGCATAACATTTCCTTGGCATTTTATAAAAATAATACAATTGTGGAGATTAGTTATTTACACGGTTCCGGAAGATATCTTCAATTATTCAGTTATATTGCAATTATCTTGGTTGCCATGTTATGTATCGGTTCTATCGTAACAGGGAAGATTACGAAGCGATTAATGGAACCATTATACGAGGTCATGGCAGCAACGAATAAAGTGGCAGCAGGAGATTTTTCCGTGCAGGTGCAGGAAACGAAAAGCCGGGAGTTTGAACATCTAGTCCGAAACTTTAATAAGATGGTCAAAGAATTAGGAAGTATTGAAACACTAAGAAGTGATTTTATAAGCAACGTATCCCATGAGTTTAAGACACCAATAGCTTCAATTCAGGGATTTGCAAGACTACTTCAGTCGGATGGAGTAAAGAAGGAAGACCGAGAAGAGTATACGAGAATCATAGTTTCAGAAACCGAGCGGCTAAGCAAGCTGTCATCCAATATTTTAAGGCTGTCACGGCTGGAAAATCAGGTGGCGGAGCTGGAGAAGAAACCGTATGACCTAGCAGAACAGATACGAAACTGTATTCTAATATTGGAATCGGAATGGAGTCGGAAAGAACTTGAGCTGGAAATTCATTTGGATGAGGCGACCGTTACACAAAATGAGGAATTATTGCAGCAGGTATGGATGAACCTATTACAGAATGCAGTTAAGTTTTCAGAACAAAAAGGGAGAATTAAGATTGAACTTTTAGAGTTGGAGAAAACGGTATTGGTAAAAATCAAGGATTATGGAATTGGAATGAGTGAAGAAGTAACAAAACATATTTTTGATAAGTTCTTTCAAGGAGATCCGGCAAGAAAGAAAGAGGGAAATGGCCTGGGCCTTGCCCTTGTAAAAAAGATTGTTGATCTGAGCGGAGGAATCATTGAAGTAAACAGTGTAGAGGGGGAAGGAACGAGATTCTGCATTACGTTAGATAAATAGGTTGTTTATAGTCGAAAAAGATGACATAATAAGGAAGACAAAGTGTACATAGGAGAGAAGAATATGGAAGTTATGACGGTGCTATTATTTGCAGTATCATTAGTAATGCTATTTAAACCAACATTATTTTGGAAGATAACAGAGGCCTGGAAAACGGATGGAGGAGAACCCTCTGAAGTTTATAAGAAGCATACTCGATTTGGAGGAGGAATTTGTTGTATCGTTTCTGCGGCATGCTTGATTGGATTTGCTCTGACAGCATGTGCAGGTATGGGAGATTATGAGCTTGAACTAATCAACGGATACAAGGTCATGCGAATCAGTGCTGGAGATGTACTTATTTCAAATAAAAATGGTGAGACTGTAATTGATGGCCATGTATGGAAATATTGCAAGAGTGAACGCTATATTGGTGCACAACAAGTGGCGATGGATATAGAAAATAAAGCGGACGCATCAAATCCAACCTATTATATCATTGATACGGAAACGGACAAGGTTATAATGGGCATGTCACAAGAGGAGTATACAGTCTATATAGAGGAACATAAGATATTGGATTTATCGGACTGGAAAGAAACTTCGGTAGACGAGATTAATGTTGAAATTGCAAATATAAAGTAGACCAAGTATACTGGTTTAATATGAGTAGGAGAGACTATACATAATACTATTTGGATATTTTATATTTTGGATTATAAGAGGATGTGTCTGGGGAATTGCAACGAATGCAGTAATTGCAAATAAGAACTATAATGAGAACTGGTTTTGGTGGGGCTTTTTCTTTGGATGGATTGCGCTGATCATTGCCGCTACAAAATCGCCAAACGTTACTACATATGCATCCCAATATGCTGGAATTGGCGGAACAGCAGAGGAAAGAAGACAGCGAGACATGATCAATAATGATGGCTGGAGATGTCAGCGTTGTGGCGTGGTTAATCCCGGTTATACGGGAAGCTGCAGTTGTGGAATGACAAAGCAGGAAAATGAGAATTATGGAAGATCAGAGAACGAAGCAGCTCCTGATAAGTTTGAACAAATTAAGAAGTATAGGGAATTACTCGATCAAGGTATCCTTACCCAAGAAGAATTTGATAAGAAGAAAAAAGAGTTATTCGATTTATAGGAAATATGGAAAAATAAAAAGGATTGAAGCCAGAATTACATAAGGTTTCAGTCCTTTTTATTTCTCTCAAAAAATGTTCGATGGTAAACATAAAAAAATGTTTGAACCAAGAAAAGGAACAATTGCTTAAAAAACCTAAGGAGCCAGTTTTATTTTGACGATAGAAAACTATAAGGGATAAAAGGAAGGAAGTTTACAAATGAAGAGAACGCAAAGTTTAAGATTTAAAATAGGAACCTTCTTAATGGGGTTGGTTCTATTAATCATTGCAGTGAGTGGCACCTATATTACCATAAATGTAAAAAAGTCATTAAAAGACAGTGCCAATATGACAAGCGAGCAAATTTTACAAGAGACTTTAAAAGGCTTTCAGGTGTATTTAAAGACGCTAAGTGCACCGGTTGATTTATTAACAAGAAATGCAGAGTTACAAAAGGTAGATGAAACAGGACTTAGCGAAGGGGAAAAAGATCTTGCAAAAATCATGGTATCTGCATATAAGATAACAGAAGGTGCAGTCAGAGTATCTTATTCGACTGAACAAAAAGAGAGTTTAACCGCATGGGTGGAAATCGGAGAAGACGGTAAGAAAAAGACAAAGAGCGAGTATAAAAGCGGTGTAGATCATACAAAGGAAGAATGGTATGTAAATTCTATCGATCGAGAATGTGTGAATACAATCTTTAGCTATATTACCGGAATATATAAAGATCAAGAGACAGGAAAAGATATTTTTACCGTATCTCAGTCAATTGAGCGTCATGATCAACTAGTAGGCGTTGTGCGCATGGATGTGGAAGCAGACCAATTAAGAAATTATGTCCAAGATATTAAGATGATGACAAAGGGATTTGTTGTGCTTGCGGATGAAAACGGTGAAATCATGGTATCGGATGTCAATAATATAGTGACAGCAGACACAATAAAAGATACAAAATTAAGCAGCATGATTTTATCAAATCACGATACGGCCAAAGCTGAAGAAGTGATTGGAAGTCACGATTATGATATAACTATTATAAATGAAGCGGTTACCGGATGGAGCATCGTTGGCTTATTAGATCAAAAGGAGACATCTTCCGCATTAATAGGAATTGTTAAGTCAGTATTAACTATTTTTGCAGTTGGATTAGTAATTGCATTAGTTGGATCTATTGTATTAGGAAAGTTATTAATTAAAGAGATACATAAAATCCAAGAAGCAATCAAAAAAGTAGCGTCAGGAGACTTTACAGAAACAATTGATGTTGTTTCAAAGACTGAATTAGGAATGTTACAAACTGACTTTAATACAATGGTGCAAGACATACGAGCGTTAATTTCGAACATTGGGAAGAAAGCAGAAGACCTAAGTGAGATTTCAGCTCAAATAACAAAAAGTACCGGTATTACAAAAGAGACGGTAAATCAGGTTTCTGAAGCAATGTCTGCGGTTGCAATTGGAGCAGCGACTCAGGCGTCTAGTACTCAGGAAGCGAATATGGAAGTTGAAAAATTAAGCAATAGCCTAGAAGAAGTAAAAGAACAGCTAGAAACTATTTCTAAAGTATCCACGCAGGCATCTTCCCTTAGTAATAATGGGATGGAAAGTATGGAAACAGTGATTGAAGCAGCAAAACGTTCCAAACAGACAGTACAAATGACATCAGGGGCGATTGAGCAAATGCTTACAAGCATTGAAAAGATTTCTTATATCAGTGATGTAATTGCAGGGATTACAGAACAGACGAATCTGTTATCGTTAAATGCCAGTATAGAAGCGGCTAGAGCTGGTGAAATGGGAAAAGGTTTTGCAGTAGTTGCCGATGAGATTAGAGGTCTTGCCGATGAATCGAAAAAGTCTACGGATGAAATTAAACAGATTATTATAGAAATTGCGAAACACTCGGTTCTTGTAAAAAATGCAATGGAAGAAAATCATTCCTTGCAAGCAGAACAGCAGCAGGCAGTTGGTACAACAAAAGACTTATTCCAACAATTAATGGACCGCATTACAGAGTTAGAACAAAGTATGAGTGCAATCAATCAGGCGAACATTAAAATGTTTGAAAATAAGGCATCCGTAGTGGAGCGTATGGAAGATATTGCTTCTATTTCAGAAGAAAGTGCGGCAGCCACAGAAGAAGTGGATGCTTCCACGATGCAGGTGCAGGAGACAATCCATCAAATTACAACAAATACGGATAGTTTAAATCAAATAGCTTGCGAATTACAAGAGTCAGTGGAGAAATTCAGCTTAAATTAAATATGATAAGGAATTGCTGTCGGTAGAAGAGACAGTGAGCTATTTATGAAGCACGATTAAGTAAAGATATTATTTAATCGTGCTTCAACTTTATACATACAGTTGGTCATTAGTAAATACAAAAAGCAAGAAAACAACAATTTATACTAAAATCTGACATGATATATGCTATAATCAAATCACATCATACAACAATACAGATGCCTACATAATAGGGGATGAATTTGGACTTCACAAAAAGAAATGGCATATATGTGGCAGAGAGGGAGGAAGTATAAGAGTGGAAAGTAAACAAGAATATAAGAGTTATAATATTCAATATCAGGTAGACGAAAATGGCTTACAAATGAATTATGATCAAACGATTTTATATGGATATGTTGGGGGAGAAATAACAAAGCTTGAAGTTCCAGATAGTATCGTGGAAATTGCACCACACGCATTTGAAGGAATAAGTTCCTTGCAAGAAGTTATGTTACATGAAGGCCTACAAACCTTAGGGGACTACGCCTTTCACCGAACCTCCATAGCGAAAGCAAAACTTCCAAGTACAGTAAAGGACCTTGGAATCTGTTGTTTTACACAGGACGATATGTTTCTTGATGAATTTGAACCATGTCATTATATTGAACTAGAAGTAGATCAGGATAACCCATATCTTCGATCCGATGGCCAGTGTATCTATAAAAGGATGGAAGATGGTACTGAGGAGTTATTACTATGCAATCAATCCAATATAACATCGTATAAGATGGCTGATGGGACAGTACGAATTCATAAACAGGCATTTTTAGGCTGTTCCAAGCTAACAAGCATTACATTTAATAATCAGTTGAAAGCTATTGAGGAAGATGTATTTAATGATTGTAAATTAGAACGTTTGAATATACCGGCAAGCGTCGAGAATATGTCAAATCTACCATTTTTGACATACTGGACAAAGTGTGGTTCCAGGTATCGAATTACACTTAAGATTGATCCAGAAAATCGTCAGTATTTTAATATCAATGGAACTGTTTATAAAAGGGGAATAGAGGGAAATTCACTGATTTGTTGCAGCTCTAATGAAACGATTATTCCTGTGCAGGATGGAACTACGATTATTGGAGCGAAAGCATTTGCAGAATGCAGTGAATTAGAAAAAGTAATATTACCGGATACAATCAAGGTAATTGAAAAAGATGCATTTCGATTCTGTGAATCCCTTACTACGATCACAACATCAGAGCAGGGGGAAGAGGAAGGCCTCTTCTTACCAGCTTCAATCGAAATGATAGAAGACAGCGCATTTTTTGGATGCAGTATAGAAGTTTTAAATAAATAGAATAAATTGTTACTGAAATTCTAAAATAGGTCGATATAAAAGAGAGTAATAAATTTAAGAGGTGAATAATGGGGAATATTCAAGAAGAACGTTGGAAATACAAAGATCAGAGTAACCGCCAAAAATATGTAAATAGAAATTTATTTTATGCAATTATTGTCATGGCGTCACTGGCAGTATTTCCGGTATTAAAAGATATACTTGCAGGAGAAGTATTTTCCTTAATTCGAGCAGGATTAATACTAGCAAGTATTATTATAGATATTGTTATTTATAAGAAAGATCCATCATCAACGAAATTTCGATCAATTGCAATTGGATTATTTTCAGTCCTATATGCATATAGCGTAGTAACAGCAGTATCAATTGCATCCATAAGTTATATGCTGCCATTATTATTTTTAAGTGTGCTATATTCCGATGTGAAATTTTCGAGTATTGCAGGAATATTTACTATTGTGATGATCTTAATCCGTATGGCACTATGTCTAGCAGGTGTATTCGAAAGTAATTCAACCATTTACTTTATCTGTTTTGTATTTATCGTTCTTGCTATTTACAGCATTTTAATTACAAACAGTATGCAATTATTCAATCGTGATTCCTTTGGCGCATTAGAAGATGAGAAAAAAGCGCAGGAAGATATGATTCAAGATATCTTACAAATTGCAAAAATCCTTCGAAATGAATCTGAATCTATTGAGGAAATTATGGATGCCCTTGTAAATACAAATCAGACAGTGACAAAGAGAGTGCAGGAAATTTCCTCCGGAATTGTAAGCGTAACAGAAAATATTAGCGATCAGACGTTAATGACTGGGGCAATTCAAGAAAATATCCAAGCAGCACAGGAAAGAACGCAAAATATTGAAAAACTTGCGAATGTATCCCAGGCTACCATTACAGAGAGCTTGGAAAATGTAAATGAGTTAAAAGGCCATAGCGAAAAGATTTCGGTGGTCAATAACACGGTAGCAGACCGCATGCATCGACTTAGAGAAAAGGCAAAAGAAGTACAAAATATTACAGGAGTTATTTCCGGAGTTGCGGGACAAACAAATCTACTTGCATTAAATGCATCAATTGAAGCGGCTAGAGCAGGGGAAGCAGGAAAAGGATTTGCAGTAGTTGCAGAGGAAATCAGAAACTTATCCGAGCAAACGAAACAAGCATCTGAAAGCATCACGACTATTTTAAATGAATTATCTTGTTATGCAACAGAGGCTTCTGAAAGTGTCCAAGAATCATTAGCTGCCACAAATAATCAAACTGAGTATATTGACAATGTATACACTGCATTTGAAACGATGTATAAAGATATCAATACGATGGATCAGGAAATCACAGCAATGGGAATTGATATGAAACAATTAACATCAGCAAATAATGAAATCGTAGACAATATCAGCCAAATCTCTGCAGCCAGTGAAGAAATCACAGTAAGCACAGAGACGACCGCAGAAGACGTAGTAGAAAACGAAGGTTCCTTTGTAGAAATGCGAAAGAACTTCCAAACAGTGTTAGATACTGTTCATGAGTTTGAAAAATATAATTAAGAAAAAGAGGTCATATCAAGGAAGATATGGCCTCTTTTTTGTTTCAATATTTTATTAGAAAGAGTTCACGAAGTTAAATGTTTCTTCGACTTATTCAGCACATTATGGGGAGGGGAGTTAAAATAAGAATAAAATAATAGGAACGTTTTTTTTAGAGTTATGTATAATGATTAATGAAGTGTTTTAGAAGTAAGAAAGGGAAGCAATATGAAGAGACGGATTATTGCACTCATGCTAGCAGCTATATTGGTTGTGGTTTTGTTCGGATGTGGCAATAACTCCTCCATTAAGGGTACAAAGTGGGAGTTTACTGGCGCAGAATATCAAGGAATGAACTTATCAAAAGAACAGATGAATACTTTTGGAACATTAGAGTTCTCGGAGAATAATGTAGTGAATATGTATTATGATTATGATCAGAATGGCATGGGTCAATATACCGTCGATGACAACAAAGTAACAATTATGGATTATAATACAGGCGAAGAAATGACAGGAACTATTGATGGAAAGAAGATGACATTTGAATATCAGGGAATTAAGTTGTTTTTTGAAAAAGAATAAGAACATATACATAGA
>JAUNRX010000121.1 GCA_030539495.1 bacterium
ACCTAAAGATTCTATATACTATAAGTTAGTAAGGTAAAGTAAGATAAAGTGAGGTGACCATTCCGTATGGATTGGATTGAACTAGTAAAGAATGCATTAGCATACATAGAGGCTCATATTTTAGAGCCAATTACGGCAGAGGAAATCGGTAAGAACCTAAATATCTCCGGCTTCTATTTACAAAAAGGCTTTAAGATTATGACAGGATACAGCATTGGAGAGTACATAAGAAATCGAAGGCTATATATGGCGGCATTGGATGTGTTAAAAGGAGAAGATAAGATTATTGATTTGGCAGATAGCTATGGTTACGAGACCCCTGAAAGTTTCTCTAAGGCATTTCGAAGGTTTCATGGAGTCTCGCCAATGCAGATTAAGTCAAGTATCTATAAAGTTAAGCCATTCCTGCCAATTGAGCTTACCTTGTCAGTACGTGGTGGAAGCAAACTTGCTGTTACCATCGAGAAAATGGAAGCAAGAAAGGTGATTGGGATTCCCTATACAGTAAGCTATGACAGCGCATTTGACCGTATCCCAGGGTATTGGGACGAGTATTGTGATAACACAATGCCTATCATTGGTAAAAAGTTACCCAATTGTTGTATTGGAATGTATGGAATCTGTATAGAAACAAATCAAAATAAAAAGGACTTCCTTTATTTAATTGCAGGGGATTATCATGGCGAAGAGGTGCCAGAGGGGCTGATCGTAGCGGAAATTCCAGCATTTACATGGGCAAGATTTCATTGTACAGGTCCTATGCCAAGTGCCTTACAGTCCTTAAATAGACGTATCTTCGAAGAGTGGCTTCCAGAACATCCGGAGTATACCATTGCAGGCGGCTATAATGTGGAAGTCTATGGACTTGGGGATACTACTGCAAATGACTACAAAAGTGAGATTTGGATTCCAATCAGAGAAGCATAGTAAGGCGGACAAATCCAAGCATAAAATGACAGGATTATTTTCCATGTTGGAAGTAGAATAGACTCATCCAAAAAGGAAAGGGTGGATTTGAGACATGGAAAAACAGGAAGTAACGTATTTTAACTTAGAAGGAAGTTACGAGGAAATAGGCAGGCAGATGGCAAGGAAGCTTGCAGGTACGAAAGCAATGGAGAGTATGAATTTTCCACCAATCGACCGACTTACGAAGCAGGATATGGAAGATGCACTGACCGTATATAAAACCTATTGTCCTGGTATAGTGGAAGAGCTAAAAGGCTTCTCGAAAGAGGCAGATATTCCAATCGAGAATATAGCATTTACTTGGATGACTTATTTGGTACCGGGGTGTTCTAGCATGATCTTGCTGGGAGATAAATCTACAGATGGCCATACGAAGATCATTCGAAACTATGAATTTAGTATGGAAGATGAGGACTTAGCCGTTTGCCGTACTGCTCCGGAGGAAAAGTATGCCCATGTAAGCGGAACAATTGCAGTCTTTGGAAGGTGCGAAGGAGTAAATGAATGTGGTCTGGCAGTATCAATGTCTTCTTGTGGCTTTCCAGTAAGCAATCTGGAAGGAATGCGTCCTCCAAAGATCAAAGGCCTGCAGTTCTGGGCAGTAATTCGTACACTTCTTGAAAATTGCAAGGATGTTGAAGAGGCCATGGTGCTTCTAAAAGAAATGCCAATTGCCTATAACGTAAATTTATATGTGGCAGATGAGAAGGGAAATGGCATTCTGTTTGAGACTATGGATGGCAAGAAAGCATGGAAACAACAGACGTCAAAAGACGAAGCGCTTTATCTATGCGGAACAAATCATATAGTAATTCCAGAGTTTCGTGTAAATGAGCCAGTGGGAATGAGAAATTCGGTTATACGCTACCAGGTACTTCATTCTTATTTAGAGAGTAAAAAACAGTTTGATGAAGACGAAGTAACTCAGTTTATGTTGACAGACTATCCAGCAGGAATGACGACACATTTTTATAAGGATTGGTTTGGCACCATAAAGACAGTTGTACTGGATACCGTAGAACGACGTTTTCGTATCTGTTGGTTTGGGGAAGCAGAAAATGGATTTACAGAATTCTATGTAAGTAAGAGGATAAAAGACTATTCTGAAGAGATGAACTATCAATGTAATCCGGCAGATCCCGCATTATTTGAAATGATTCCGATCGAGGATGTTTGTACAATTAAAAAGTAAAGGTAACTGGCAAAGCCCTAGATGAATTGTCCCCGTCATCTAGGGTTTTTCATTTTAACGGAGTTTTGCTTGATGGTAAAACTTGACAGTGTATAAAAAGAGTAATATATTACATATAAAAGGTAACATCTTACCTTTTATTGCACTAAAGGAGGAGGCCTATGAAAGAGAATACGCAAATTGAACAAACGATCGATGTGCATGGCATGGAAAAATCCTTTTATTTAATTGGTCTGCTAAATGAATTTGTCAATCGCTTTCAAAGTGTTGGAGACCGCTTTTTTTCAGACATCAGCTGGAAACAAGGATTCCTATTAGCCTGCATTCAATTATTTAATATACCGCCCACATTAGGAGAGCTATCGGAAGCGATGGGATGTTCCCACCAGAATGTAAAGCAGATGCTGTTAAAATTACAGAAAATGGGCTATGTAAAGCTTTTGACTGATGAAGAAGATAAAAGAAAGCAAAGAGTACACCTTACAGACAAAGCGAAAAAGTTCAGTGATAAAAATGATCAGCCAAGCAAAGCTTATATGGCCGAATTATTTCAAGCAGTACAGAAAGAACAGCTAGAAGTTACAATTAAGACAATGATGCAATTGGATGAGACGTTAAAACAATTATCAATTAAAGTAGGAGGAATTAGAAATGAAGAAGATCGTAGTGTATAAAAGTGGTACCGGATTTACCAAAAAATATGCAGAATGGATTGCGGAGAGATGTGGATGTAAGGCAGTGGCGTTAGGCAAAGTGTCAGAGCGTGAGTTAAACGAACAAGACGTAGTGATTTATGGCGGATGGATTATGGGAAATATGATTACAGGACTGAATAAGATTAAAAAAGTGAATCCCAAGAACCTGATTCTATTTGCAGTAGGTTCCACTCCTGATAGCGACAATATTCGAACTGCCATTCAAGAACAAAATCAAATCCAGGAGTATCCATTTTACTATTTTGAAGGAGGATTCCGCTTCGAACAGCTAAGCTTTCCAAAGAAAACTATGCTAAAGATGGTCAGAAATTCGGTTGCAAAAAAGGAGAATAAGACGGAGCAGGACGAGTATATGGCGAAGGTCATTGGAACAACCTTTGATCATTCTGATAAAAAATACATAGAGGCTTTAGTATCGAAAGTAAATAGGATAAAATAGAGGTATCAATAAATAAGGGGTGATAACCTATGAGACTGTTACAACGGATAAGCTATGTGGTATTAGTGCTTAGCCTTATACTTATGGGATTTAATCATTGGGTGAGTCAATTTAATGACTGGTTTATACGTGTACTAGGAATCCTGATGCTAATTTGCATTTTTACGTTATCTTATAGTACGGTAAGGCTTCGTAAGAAATAAGGGGGAACAGGAATGATTACAGTACATAGTTTAAAGGATGAGGAACTTAAGGCAATCAAAGAGATGGATTATATGATGTGGTTATCCATTCAATATCATGGAGACTTCAGCAAAGAAAATACCATGATTGCCATAGATGAAAAGGAAACAGTGCTTGGGGCAGGCTGCCTTAGTTTTGATTCTAGCTGGTATGCTACAACGAAGGAAACCATGCATAACCTAACTGCTGAATTTGTGCTAAAGGAGACTCTTCCCAAGGAAACAGCAAAAGAAGTGCGCCATAAACTAATGAACAAATTAAAAGAACGATTTGACAGCTATCAAAATGAAGATAAAGAAAGAAAACAGTGTATTCAGAGCTTTTGTGAAAGTACAGATACCGATGAACTGCAATTTTATTTAGACGAAGGATTTACAATGGAAACGATTATTCCGGTTATGAAACTGGAGTTGAGTACAGACATTAGTCATACTAACTTGCCAGCAAATGTTACAATTGTTCCACTTGCTAAGGACCTAGATACCATTCATTCCTATATCCATGCCACAAGCCTATCTTATGAAGATGGACCGGATAGTGAAAGGGAACTGTTATTTCGTATGGGGGCTAAAGATTTATGCTGCTTTACGGCAGTCAGCAATGGAGCAATTGTAGGCGGAATCAGCGTGTGGGGCATAGACAAGCAGCGTGCTGCAACCGAAAATTTATTTGTAATTCCGAAGTTTCGTCGACAAGGCATTGCAAAAGAGTTAATGGCAACAGCAGCAGCCCACCTAAAACAGCAAGGCTTTACCTGTGCAACGCTATCCATGCTTGGAACCAACCGCAAGGCAATGGATTTATATCTAGAACGAGGATATAAGCTTTATTATTTACTGATTCGCATGCAGTATCAAGGCAAGTAGAATTTTTTCATTATATCAAAAAAGAATTTTCTTTTCTAATAGGGGAAATGATTTTAATAGGAGGAAAGCGTGAATTTTGCTTTTCTAAGAGTACAATAGTAAGTTTTAATTCCATTTATAGAAAACAATTGCTATAATACAAGCCAAGACTAGAAACAAAGGACGAAAATGATGAAAAATGTAAACTTATTAGAAGGGCCAATCTTTCCAAACCTGACAAAGCTGGCCGTGCCGATTATGGCGACATCTTTAGTGCAGATGGCTTACAATCTGATCGATATGATCTGGATCGGAAGAGTGGGAAGTGCGGCAGTAGCAGCGGTTGGTGCAGCAGGTATGTATATGTGGCTTGGAAATGGACTTTCCACATTAACTAAAATGGGCAGCCAGATCAAAGTAGGGCAATCTTTGGGAGCTGGAAATAAAAAAGAAGCCAGTGAATATGCGACAAGTGGTATTCAGCTGGCATTGCTGTTAGGACTTATTGTTACGTTGATTATCTTTAGTATGGCAGATCCATGTATCCGATTTTTGGGCTTAAATGGCAGCCAGACAATTAAAGACGGAACCATTTATCTTCGCCTTGTAAGTATCGGTATCTTATTTACCTTTATGAATCAGGTGTTGACCGGTATCTTTACCGCTATGGGAAACAGTAAGGTATCATTTCGAGCGACAGCGGTTGGCCTTGTGATCAACATTGTATTAGACCCCTTATTAATCTTTGGACTAGGTCCAATCGATGGATTTGGAGTTGCAGGTGCAGCAATTGCAACGGTAATCGCACAGGGTGTAGTAACCGTTATGTTCTTAGCTGCATGTAAAAAGGATCAGTTACTCTTTCATGAAATTAAAATACTTTCAAAGCCAAACGTAAGTGATATGGGACAGATTACAAAAATCGGATTTCCTATTTCCATCCAAAGCATGATCTTTACCGGAATTTCCATGATCATTTCCAGATTGGTGGCAGGATTTGGAGATGATGCAGTAGCAGTGCAGAAAGTAGGAAGTCAGATCGAGTCCATTAGCTGGATGGCAGCAGAAGGGTTTTCCGCAGCCGTTAATTCCTTTGTGGCACAAAACTATGGTGCAGGAAATCATGACCGTGTAAAACGCGGATACAAGATTTCCATGAATGTAGTAATTGGATGGGGAATCTTTTGTACCCTATTATTGATATTCTTACCGGGACCAATCTTTAAGATCTTCCTTACTGAAGCAGCGGTTCAGCCAATGGGCATAAAATACCTACGTATCCTCGGTGTGTCTCAGCTCTTTATGTGTATCGAGATTGCAACGCAAGGAGCATTTGGTGGTATGGGCAAGACAATCCCGCCATCGATTGTAGGAATTACCTTTACAGCAGCAAGAATTCCAATGGCTATGGTACTGACGACCACAGCGTTAGGACTAAATGGGATCTGGTGGAGCATCAGTATCAGCAGCATTATCAAAGGTATTGTGTTAGTTAGCTGGTTTGTCTGGTTCTTACGCAGGTATGAACGCAGATATTCATAAGGCTAATACACCGAATGACAGTTTAGCTTATAGTTATAAATAGTTTGTAAAAGGAAGATATTCCTTTAAATAATGAATTAAAAAGTAAAAAAATTCTATAATAGTAAGTTAAATGCTAGAATTCTTGACATAAGATGTAGCGTTCCTCTATACTATGAAAAAGGCAAAGGCGCTCGGATATTCCGGGTGCCTTTTTCGTTTTTTAGAAAAAGGAGGGACAATATGATCAAGCTTGAACATGTAGATAAGTATTTTGGTGATTTACATGTATTAAAAGACGTAAATCTGGAAGTAAAAGAAGGCGAGAAGCTGGTAATTATCGGTCCGTCAGGATCAGGAAAGTCAACAACAGTACGCTGTATGAATTATTTAGAAGAACCAACGAGTGGTCATGTGTATATCGATGGAAAACAAATTACGTCACATAATAAGACCCATGTTATTCGCGAAAGCATGTCGATGGTATTTCAACAGTTTAATCTGTACCCTCATATGACAGTACTTAAAAATCTGACCTTGGCACCGATAAAGCTTCATCACAAAAGCAAGGAAGAGGCCGAGCAGTTAGCCTATCATTATTTAGATGTAGTTGGCTTGAGAGATAAGGCACATGTCTATCCCTCCACATTGTCGGGGGGACAGCAGCAAAGGATTGCGATAGCCCGAGCCCTTTGTGCAGAGTCTAAGATTATTTTATTTGATGAGCCGACCTCGGCACTGGATCCAGAGACTATTCAGGAAGTATTAGATGTTATGATCCGTCTGGCAAAAGAAAACATTACCATGGTGGTAGTTACCCATGAGATGGGATTTGCAAGACAGGTAGCGGATCGTATTGTATTTATGGCAGATGGACAGATCATTGAGGAAGGAAAACCGGAACATTTCTTTGAAAATCCAGAAAATGAACGAGTAAAGCAGTTCTTAGGAAAAATCATTCGATCGTGATTTAGAGTAAAAGATGAAAATATAAAGGAGGAGTTTATATGAGGAAGATGAAAAAGTTAGTATCGTTAGCGCTTAGTGTAGTAATGGCGGGAATGTTATTTACAAGTTGTGGAAGTGACTCTGCAAAGACAGATACAAGTGGAGAAGCAACAAAGACAGCAGATTCTTCAAAATGGTCGAAGGAAGTAAAGGATATCGTTAGCCGAGGTGTCCTTCGGGTCGGTGTTAAAAATGCAGTGATCGGCTTTGGATATCAGGACCCATTAAGCAATGAGTATACCGGTATGGAAATCTCATTGGCAAAAGATATTGCCGATTATTTAGGAGTAAAAGTAGAGTATACAGCAGTAACTGCCGCAACAAGAACAGAGTTATTAGACTCCGGTGACATTGATTGTGTACTGGCAACCTTTACAATTACGGATGAAAGAAAGAAAAGCTGGGACTTCTCCACACCATACTATACAGATTACGTTACAGTACTTGTAGAGAATTCTAAAAACATCAAGAGTATTGCAGATTTAAAAGATAAAAAGGTTGGCGTTTCCTCAGGTTCCACCTCAGCGAAGTCTTTAGTAAAAGAGATGATTGAGAAAAAGGTGATTTCCGGAGATAAATTTAATGAAGAGAAATTTGATCCGGCAACATGGAAAGAAGGAGTGACGTTCCAGCAATATGATGATTATCCAACCATTTCTACCGCACTTAGTGCCGGAGAGGTGGATGCCTTCTGTGTTGATAAATCTATTTTAGCAGTATATCTGACAAATGGCCGTTCTTATATTGATGACCAGTTTGCACCACAGGAATATGGTGTGGCAACGAAAAAAGGATCCGAACTATCTAAGGTTGTAGATGACTTGATCAAAGGCTGGAATTCCGATGGAACGACAGATAAGCTAATCAGTGAAAATAAATTGAAATAAGTACATAAGGGGGGATAAGATGTCTGAAATCTTTTCAGCCAGCGATTGGGAAAAAGTGTGGCAGTATCGTTCAACCTTCCTTCTTGGGCTGGGAAATACATTAAAGACAGCAATATTTGGAGTGCTGTTAGCTTTTCTATTGGGCATTTTATTAGGCCTTATGGCAACCAGTTCAAAAAAATTGCTGCGTGCAATCAGCAGAGTTTATGTAGAGGTGATACAGAATACGCCACTTCTTCTGCAAATGTGTTTCCTATACTATGCACTGGCGTTTTCCAACCATAGTTTAAATATTATTATTACAGGTATCATAGCACTAGGAATTTACCATGGAGCTTATATGGCAGAGGTAATTCGTGCAGGAATTGAGTCCATTTCCAAAGGACAGTTTGAAGCTGCAGAGTCCCAAGGATTTGGATATATTGGAAAGATGTATTACATCATCCTTCCTCAGAGTATTAAGATTATCCTTCCACCAATGGTAAATCAGATTGTCAATTTGATAAAGAATACCTCCTGTCTGTACATTGTGGGAGGAGCAGACCTGATTTCATTAACGTATAGTTTTGTTACCGGTGCAAGTACCGGAGGAGCCTATGCACCAGCCTATCTGCTAAGCGGCGTATTATTCTTTATTATCTGTTTCCCGCTGTCGACTATCGCAAGCAAATGGGAAAATGCATTAAAGAAGAGGGAACGTGATACCATTGGAGCAAATAAGAAAGGTAAGGTGAATGTGGCATGAGTAATTTAGAAGGCAGTCTTTCCATTCTTAAGAATAGTGCTATAATTACCTACCTGTTAAAAGGAATCGCATTTACCCTGATCCTTTCGGCACTATCGGTGTTGTTAGGAATACTAATTGGTTCCATATTGGCTTTGGTGCGTAACTATTGCACAAGTAGAAGGACAAAGGTATTTAAGCTTCTTGCAGTCATATATATCGAAGTATTTCGTAACACGCCATTATTGCTTTGGATCTTTATCTGTCTAGTGTTCTGCCCGTCTCCGACAATGTTCTCGCATGCATTGTTCGGGCTTACTTCGGTAGAAACCAAGCTGTTATTTAAAGCTGCAGTGGCATTGATCTTATTTACCTCCTCTGTCATTGCAGAGATTATACGTGGTGGATTAAATGCAGTTCCTCATGGGCAGTTTGAGGCAGGGCATTCCCAAGGATTTAGTACGGTTCAGATTATGCGCTATATTATCCTGCCACAGGCATTTAAAAGTGTGGTTCCGACTTTGCTTAGCCAGGTCATTACAACGGTAAAGGATTCGTCTTATCTTGCAAATCTTGCAACGATCGAGCTTATGAGTAGGGTGAAGACATTACTTAGTTCGGCAAATCGATATAATGGAACAGGCACAATTAATGTATCTGATGTTTTCGTACTATTTGGAGTGGCAGCCGTTATTTATTTTGTAATTAACTTCTCGCTATCATTGGTTGTACGCCGACTTCAAAAAGGAAGGAAGCTGGTACCTGAGACAAGATAGCCAGTATTGGAGGGTGGTTATGGAAAACTATGTGATTACAATTTCAAGACAGTTTGGAAGCTTAGGAAGATCTATTTCTAAAAAAATGTCAGAGAATTTAGGAATTAGTTTTTATGACAGGGATATTGTAGAGGCAACGGCAAAAAGAATGGGACTTCCAACCTCTATGATCAGTGACCAGGAGGAACAGTCAAATTCCATTTTTTATCGAAGACAGTATCCGTTAGGAATAGGGCTGGTCAGTATGCAACAAGAAATCTTTAGTGTTCAGGAGAATATTATTAGGGACCTTACCGCCAAGGAGTCTTGCATCATTGTAGGCAGATGCGGAAATTCCATATTACGAGATCATAAGAATAGCCTGAATGTATACATATATGCGCCATATAAGAAACGACTGGCCAATTGTATCGATACGTTGCATATGGACAAAAAGACAGCATACAAGTACATAAAGACAGTAGACCGTGCCAGAGAAAACTATCGTAGAAGATTTGGAGGGCAAAGTGAAAGCTTGCTGGAAGAATATGATCTATTAATTGATAGCAGTAAATATGGTGTAGATGGCACAGCACAGATTTTATGTAATATTGTAAAGGAAAATGAAATTCGCGATAAGATATAGTCTGAAGAAGGAAGAAGAATTATCTTATTAATTAAACAAGAAATAAATAAAAAGTAAGGGATACAGATATCATTTTGTATCCCTTTTTAATGGATAGGAATATAACATAAGAGAAAAGTTCTCTTCGAGATTTTCACTATCTATTAAAAAAGCACCCTGAAAAGCGGGGGCACGATGCGCACTCAGCTGAAGGAAGGATGTCGCTATAACGACCATCTTCGGACCTGGCAAAGTGTCAAAAGGCTATTTGTTTGTGAACATTTGGGCATATATCAAATTACTAGCTTCAGAATATCCAAAATCATAAGCTAAAAGTAAAGAAATAAGGCAGTTTTGGCATATACAGAATTAGTAGTTGAGAATGCCCACGAAAATTGTCAAAGTCTGGGTGCATAAAAGTGAAAAAATCTCTATATGCCCAAAACCTCATAGATTCTTTTGAAATAGTGAGAAAATTGGGCAAAAACGGCCAACAAATTTCATATATGCCCAAAGGCCTGCCCTGCCTAGCATCGGCGCGGCAAAGTTTGTTCTATTCTTGTAACATTCTCATATAATTAGCAAGATAAGCATATAATGCTATTATAAATCGGAGTAGCTTATAGTTCTTTCGGTGTTTATAGGAGGCGAGCCATGCCAGATAAGGAATATACAATATCTGAAGTAGTACATAAAACAGGACTGAAATCACATACTATACGATATTGGGAGGAGGAGTTAAAACTTGATATACATAGGAACAATATGGGGCATCGTTATTATACGGATAAGGATATAGCGCTGTTTCTAAAAATTAAAGATTTAAAGGCGAAAGGGTTTCAATTAAAAGCAATAAAGCCAATGTTAATAAGAAATGATGAAGAGGATGAGACAAGCCTAGAAGCTGTCATAGCTCCAGATACAAAAGAGGATGAGATACAAGAACTACTTGATGTTTACTTAGAAATGGTCAAAGTATTTGAAATTCCTTTAGATGTTGTAAAAGAATCTCTGCTTGAGGTAATAGAAAAGGCTAGAAGCAACCAGATAAAGAATGAAATTGCGTGCACAGATTTAGTAAAGACGCAACAAAGAGAGAAAGTTGAAACTGAAAACGAACAATTTTGGATGGACTTTAACAGTAAGCTGGATACTATCATTACATTGCAGAAGGAAGTCGTTGAGTT
>JAUNRX010000248.1 GCA_030539495.1 bacterium
TATAATAGGTGTAAATAGACTAGTTAGGAGACTTAGATGAAGAAAAAAAGTAAAGTGATTGGTATTTCCATTGGTTTATGTACTGTCATCTTGGTAGGATGTAATGGGGATACAAAGCAAAAAGAAACCTCCATCAAGCCTGCAATTAGCGCAACTATGGCATCTGAGAGAGTAGCAGAGCCTGAAAAGACGATTGCGGTCACAGCCACACCAATGCCTACGACAACGACTACTAGCTATAGTAAGGCACTGACACCAGAGGAACTTAAAAACGTGGAACAGCTGGCCAGAACCTATTATAAGAAAGAGTCTTCTTTTAAACTACTTTCTATTCAAACAGTAGAAGATGACTCTGAGCTCTATGACTCAAATAATGAGTATCAGCCAGGGAACATTATTATTTTCAAGGTAGAAACCTCCCATGCAGGAAAAGGCGTGTATCGTTATATTACCTATGGAAGAAAGAGCCTTGACAATGAATTCGAATTGCTTGGAGAAGGATACTAAATAATTAGTCAGTAAAACTCCGAAGCAACAAAAAGGTGGGATTTGAATGAGAAAAAAATTAGTACTATGGGGAGCCTCAATTGCACTATTTTTTGGAATATTCATCTACACGAACAATGCAGATGTACATAACGAGGCGAATGTAACTCCTTACAGCAGTTATGTTACAAAGGATGAGCTTAGTAAGTTAAAAGAACAGACGAAGGCGTTTTATCAAAATGAATATTCCGGACAGGTAGAAGAACCTGTGGTCGTAGCGGATACAAATTCAGGATATGTTCTAAACAGCCAATATACACCCGGTACCATTATAATCTTTAAGACAAGAATGCCTTATGATGAAAAGCTGGTGTACCGTTATGTTACTTATGTGAAAGAGAATTCAAAGGATACATGGACACGATTAGACGAGTATCAGAATACAAACTGTAACAAGTATGATTGTTAAATAGAAATGGCAAACTAAAAGTTGCGTCGAAAAAATGAAGATGCTATAATGACCTCAGCATAGGAAATGAGGTCAGAATATATGATGGATGAAGATTTCTTAAAGAGAAAAGAAGTCGTTTGGTACAAACGTATTCTTATCGGTGCAGTTTTATTTGCAATTATGGTTGCAGTAGCAGCTGGTATCATGTGTTTATAAGTAGTAAAAGATAGAACAAATTATAAATAAAAATGGACCCAGTGAATTTGATACGCGATATAAGCGTCGAATTCACTGGGTCCATTTTTTATAGAAGGGTTATTCTTATTATATCTTACTTGTTTTCAGAAATGACAAGTCCAATCACACCATATAATCCAATTAAAAATCCTGTTAATAGCTGTTCTGCGTCTGACCAAGCAAAAAGATATAAATCGGAGTCAGAGGAAGAAAGATGTCACATTAGTTTATTTTTTGTCTAATCGGTCACCCAAGTAGTAGATTCTGTCTGCTTTAAGTGAAGCAGGTTCTGTTTCCTGTACATCTCCACTAAACTGAATGGAAATAATGTCGTTCGGTTTTAAGTCAGTAATTGAAATGTCGGTGCCTCTCCAAGTAAATTTGGTCTTGTCAGTGGTAGAGACAGCAAACTTACCGCGGTAATTGATATCATTTACCTCAAGCCCTTTCACATAGAGTACTCCGGAATCTGTAATGGAGGTCACTGCTGCATAAAAGGTATAGGACTCAGAGACTTGAGTAGTTGGTTCGGTAGCAGGCGTATCTTTCATTACGCATCCACTCAGTGTTGCAATAAAGAGAACAAATAAGAGAGAAAGAATACTTTTTTTCATAAAATCCTCCTAATTAAAAATAAGTTATTTGGAACGTTCACAAAGTAGCTTGAAAAAATCATCAAATGCATCGCCAGAAACATGCAGATATACAGGATCATAAATATCCGTATATTTTACATAGCCATTTTCATAAACAAGAAAATCAGCATAGGTGTC
>JAUNRX010000018.1 GCA_030539495.1 bacterium
GAGTAAGAGTTTATTTGTATATAACAAAAAGGCTTTCTTCAAGAAGAAAGCCTTTTTGTTATATTTTTAAGTATTTAAGTCCGGCTTGTGCAAGTTGGCTTGACATGTACATAAATGACTTTACTGGGTTTGTCCCTAAGTAACGATGCACTTTATATGTCATTTTTGCTGATTTAAATTTATTACGACTTTTTCCGTTCGTACTAAGTCGATATTTTAAAAGTGGTTCATTGATGCCATAAGCAATTTTATATTTCTGTAGGACTTTTAACCACATCAGGTAATCTTCATGACTATCGTCATGTTCCATATAAAATTCTCTTGCGACAGCAGTCTCCATTAGAACAGAGCTACAGTTGATGATATTATGTTTTACTAATGCTTCATAGCTGATTTCCTCATGGACAGGAATAATATTTCCTGTTGGATGGCCATTATCATCAAAAATCTCTCTTGCGGTATAGGTTAATACGCAATGTTTTTCTTGAATTAATTCCACTTGTTTTTTTAGTTTATCAGCCGTCCACCAATCATCAGTATCTAAAAATGCAATATAGGTTCCTTTTGCCAAAGCAATGCCTTTGTTTCTGGATGCGGCAACACCGATATTACGTTCATTTTGAATGATTGTAATGGCGTCATTGTCTTTATATTGATTAAGAAGAGCAACGGTATTATCATTTGCACCATCAATGATGATGATAAGCTCATAGGTAATATCAGTCTGTGAAAGCACGGAATCAATTGCTCGTTCGATATACTTTTCGGCATTATAAGCTGGCATGATTACGGATACTAACGGTGTATTCATATGTGTTTGCCCCCCATTTATATCAAAATAAAATTGATTTTTAATGTTATTTGAAATCTCTTATTAGTGTATCTGTATCTTAGCATAAATCGTTTTTTATGTAAATGGTAAGTGGTTTCAAAATATGGATGAACACAGAAATGTCATAGATTTGCTGTAAAATAGACACAGAAGGTGAAAGACGGATTGAACTTCATTTGTTGCATATACTAAAAAAAAGATTATAATTGTCATTTTATGTTGGTAGTGCTATAATAACTAAGGCCTACTAAGATGGCATTTATTTCAAGAACCACATTATGAAAAAAGTAAAGTAGGGAGTCAAATGAATCAAAGAGAAAAATTTAAAAGATTAATACATTTTTTTGCAAGCAGTGTAATGGTTGCAACAGAAGTTGCGTTATTTGCATACATTTGGTACACAAGATACAGTCTTCCTATCGGTAATGCATACTCGTTATGGCGCAGAGGACATTGGGCTGTAATCGGTATCTATGCATTGATTATTTTATTGTTAACAAAGACATTTGGCGGTTTTAGCATCGGCTACTTACGTAACCTGGATGTAGTATTGTCAAACGTATTGTCTATTATTATAAGTAATATCGTAGCATATCTATTGGTTGTATTGGTAACTCATGAGTATATGACGGCGATGCCACTTGTAAAGTTAACGATTTTGGACTTTATATTAATTATTGGATGGACGTTTTTAGTAAGAGCGATCATGCAGAAACTATATCCGCCAAGGCAAATGATCGTTGTATATGGAAAGTACTCACCGAGAGATTTAATTAGTAAAATTAATACACGAAAAGATAAATATAATATTTGTGCAAGCATCAATATTTCAGCAGGAATTGAACGAATTAAGGAAGAAGTAACAAATTATGAAGCAGTTGTTATCTGCGATGTTCCTTCTCAAGTCCGTAATGTCATTCTTAAGTACTGTTTTGATAATTCCATTCGTACGTATGTTACACCTAAGATTTCGGATATCATGATTCGAGGCGGAGACAGCATCCACCTATTTGATACACCATTAATCTTATCCCGTAACCATGGATTATCCATTGAAGATCAGTTTGGAAAACGTATTATGGATATTGTGTTCTCCTTAATCGCATTGATCATCTTCTCACCATTTATGTTATTAAGCGCCCTTTTAATCAAATGTTATGATGGAGGTCCAGTCTTTTATCATCAAGATCGTTTAACGATTGATGGAAAGGTATTTCGAATTATTAAATTCAGAAGTATGTGTGTGGACTCTGAAAAACAGGGAGCAAGATTGGCGAAGAAGAATGATGATCGTATCACACCAATCGGGCGTTTCCTAAGAAACATCCACTTTGATGAAATTCCACAGTTATTCAATATTCTAAAAGGCGAAATGTCTTTCGTAGGTCCTAGACCAGAACGTCCTGAAATCGCAGAAGAATATATGAATGAAATTCCGGAATTCAATTATCGTCTTAAGGTAAAAGCTGGTTTAACTGGATATGCGCAAGTATATGGAAAGTACAGCACAACACCATATGACAAGTTGAAATTAGATATGACTTATATTATGAACTACACCATCTGGTTAGACATGAAGCTATTAATTATGACCTTTAAAATTATCTTCCAAAAGGAAGTTGCTGAAGGTGTGGATAATAATCAGAAGACAGCTAGTAAAAAGAAATAGAATACAATTATTAAATAAATATAAAAAGCGCGTTCGATCACGGTCGGAGGCGCTTTTTTAGTGGAAGAAAGCTACTATGTCAACGACACTTTTTAAGTTGCATTATATTGGGGAAATTGATAAAATATTGTTTGTATTACATAGATTAAGGAGAAATCGAATGAGAAAAATTAAGAAGCGATGTTGTTCGTTCATACTTGGAGTAGCAATTGCAACTTCCATGTTTCAAGGAACAGTTTATGCAGCAAAGGACTCAAGTAGTGGAACGACGCCGTCGAATATTCCAATAAATGAGGTTCAAGGAAAGGTAGACTCCTATATGGAAAGCTACATAGGAGATAGTGTTTCAGGAGCAATTGTAGTTGCCGTAAAGGATAACAAAGTAGTATTAGAAAAGGCGTATGGTGACAGCAATCTGGAAAATGAGACGCCAATCAGCCTTACGGATACGACATTTGAGTTAGGTTCATTAACAAAGATGTACACATACACTGCAGTCATGCAGCAGGTAGAGGCAGGAACGATTGATCTTCAGGCCGATATCTTCACTTATTTACCAGAAGATTTCATAAGCAAATTAAAAGAGAAATTGATTTCCGACAAACCAATTACGGTAATGGAGTTAATCAATAATACCGCAGGGTTTGAGGAAACAGGGTTTGATATCGCGGTATCGGATACAAAATCATTGGACCTCACATTAAAGGATGCGCTTCTTACAACAATGCCAGCACAGATTTACGATCCAGGTGAGGTGATGACAGGTTCCTCTTATTGTTCCGCGCTTGCAGGCTATATCATAGAATGTGTAACGGGAATGGAATTCTCCACCTATGTACAAAACAATGTATTTGAAAAGGCAGGAATGACATCCACGACGATGCTTGCAAATACAAAAAATGTACCTGCAATTGATGGGAAGAAAGCAGTTCCCTATGGGCTTGGAGATGGTGGTGAGTTTAGACAGGTAGATTACATGTATTCCAACTTATATCCATCTGGTGCAGGAGTAACCAATGGAGATGATTTTGCCAAGTTCCTTCAATCCTATGTTTCCACAAAAGAGGAAAAGAATGCATTACTAAAGCAGGACACTATCAAAAAAATGTTTGAAAAGACCTATTCCATTAATGAGAATGCAAGAGGACAGGGCATCGGATTTTATGAATATCCATCGGATCAGATAACAGCGTATTACCACGAAGGAACAAGCAATGGCTATTCCAGTATGATGACAATTATGCCGGAAGAAGAGTTCGGAGTAGGTGTGCTATGTAATTCTTCAGTTTCCACAGAATTTATGTATGGATTAATGAATTTACTGCTTGTTAATCCAGAGGAAAAGCAAACATCCGGACAGCAAGAATCATTAACGACACCATCCCTAGATGACTTTACAAACCTCTCCTTTACAGGATCGAAGCGAGCATATAACAATGTGTTACAGTTTGTTGGATACTTTGGAAATTGTAGCAGTTTCACAAAGGGTGATGATAATACCATCGTTTTAGATAATAACAAATACAAGCAAGTGAAGCCTTATGTATTTGAATATGCAGGAACAACAAATGCCGAAACATCTAATATATTGACAGATACAGTCGCAAAAAATATATATTTTGGGCATAATGAGAAAGGTGAGGTTACAAAATGGAGTTATGGTTGTACTGGAGCAGGTGAATTTGTTGCGGATAGCAGCACAAGTGCACAATCCAATCTAACCTTGTCTATCCTAGTAATCATGCTTGCAGGCTTATTATGTGCGATTATGTTTTCTACGAACTTGGTCATAACTGCGATCGACTTGATCCACAAAAAGCCAATTTTAAATACACCAAGAGGTGCGTTCCGTATCTCTACATTTCTGTTTGTAGGACTTGTGTTAAATTCAGTAACTCAGATTACTGAGTTGTTAGAGACAACACTGTTGTCCTCTAAGGATTTTTACTGGAATACCATGGGTAACTATGGATTAAGCATTGCAATCATTCTTTCGTTAGGATACTTCATGTATTGCTATGCCAAAGAAAAGCCAAAGGCAATTAAGCTTGTTCTTTATGGAATGGTATATGCATTTATGTCGTTATACATTTATTTATTATTTATTTGGAAATTCTTTAGTTTCGCATAAAAAAAGCATGTATAAATTTGTACAAAAGATGATATTCTATAACATGATTTAAAATCATTCAAATGTTGCTAGAATTACGGCTTAAATTGATTACAGTTGTTGACAACACTTACCGCGTAGGATATAATACTTAGAATGTATATGTAGATACGTAGTGTCATATAATGCACTAAAATTACCGCAAGATGACTATTTAATAAGACATAGGCGGCATGAAAAAAACCATATAAGTTGGAGGTTGGGTTTAGATGGCAGATAAGAAGAACATACTAACATATAAAGGACTTATTAAGTTAGAAGAAGAGTTACATGAACTTAAAGTTAACACAAGAAAAGAAGTAGCTCAAAAGATTAAAGAAGCTAGAGAGCAAGGGGATTTATCTGAAAATGCTGAATACGATGCAGCAAAAGATGAACAAAGAGATATCGAACTTAGAATCGAAGAAATCGAAAAAATCCTTAAAAATGCTGAAGTAGTTGATGAAGATGATGTAGATATCAATACAATCAACATTGGTTGCAGCGTTAAAATCTATGATATTGAATTTGATGAAGAATTAGAATATAAAATCGTTGGTTCTACTGAAGCAAACAGCTTACAAGGTAAGATTTCCAATGAATCTCCAGTAGGTCAAGCATTACTTGGAGCAAAAGTTGGTCAAACAGTAGATGTTGAAACTCAAGCAGGTATTATCCAATACAGAGTTCTTGAAATCCAACGTTCTAACTAAAACTAATAGAAGTAACTAAGTATAGCTGATTTTGCAAGACAAAATCAGCTATATTATCGAGATAAAATTCCTAAAATTTGGAAATACTAATGATTAGGAAATGAAAATATGATATGTAAGCCTGTAGATAAGCAGGATACATAAACGAAGGAGAGATTTGAAGTGGCTGAAAATAAGAACCATAATAACCAAGAACAAGATCTTAATCAATTACTCAAAGTAAGACGTGAAAAATTAGCGGACTTACAAGCTAATGGAAAAGATCCATTCCAAATTACAAAATGTGATGTAACTTGTCATACAGCTGATATCAAAGAAAACTATGCTGATTACGAAGGTAAAACAGTAACAATCGCTGGACGTATGATGTCCAAACGTGTTATGGGTAAAGCTAGTTTCTGTAATGTTGCTGATCGTGATGGCAATATGCAAAGTTATGTAGCAAGAGACTGCATCGGAGAAGAAGAATACAAAGATTTTAAGAAAATGGATATCGGTGATATCGTTGCAATTACTGGTGAAGTATTTACAACAAAAACTGGTGAATACTCTATTCACGCATCCAAAGTAGAATTATTATCTAAGAGTCTTCAAATCTTACCTGAAAAATATCATGGTTTAAAAGATACAGACATGCGTTACAGACAACGTTACGTTGACTTAATCGTTAACCCAGAAGTTAAGGATACATTCATTAAGAGATCTGCGATCCTTCGTGAAATCCGTAACTACTTAGATGGACAAGACTTCATGGAAGTTGAAACTCCAGTATTAGTAGGAAATGCTGGTGGAGCAGAAGCACGTCCTTTCTTAACTCACCACAATGCATTAGATCAAGACTTAAAACTTCGTATTTCTCTTGAATTATACCTTAAGAGATTAATCGTTGGTGGATTAGAAAGAGTATACGAAATCGGTCGTGTATTCCGTAACGAAGGCTTAAGCGTTCGTCACAATCCTGAATTCACATTATTAGAATTATACCAAGCATACACAGATTACAACGGTATGATGGATCTTACTGAAGACTTATACAAACACGTTTGTACAAAAGTTTTAGGAACAACTAAGATCAGCTATGCTGGTGTTGAAATCGACTTCTCTCAACCATTTGAACGTATTACAATGGTAGATGCAGTTAAAAAATATGCTGGTGTTGATTTTGATGCAATTACAACTGATGAAGAAGCAAAAGCTCTTGCAAAAGAACATCATGTAGAATTTGAAGAAAGACACTCTAAAGGTGAAATCTTAGCATTATTCTTCGAAGAATTCTGTGAAGAAAAATTACTTCAACCTACATTTGTAATGGATCATCCAATCGAGATCTCTCCATTAACAAAGAAAAAACCAGAAAATCCTGCTTACACAGAACGTTTCGAATTATTCATTTATGGTAGAGAAATGGCTAACGCTTACTCTGAATTAAATGATCCAATCGATCAAAAAGAACGTTTCTTAGCTCAAGAAGAACAATTTGCAAACGGTAATGACGAAGCTCAACACTGTGATGATGACTTCATCAATGCATTAGAATATGGTATGCCACCAACAGGCGGTATTGGTATCGGTATCGACCGTATGGTTATGCTACTTACTGATTCAGCTGCAATCCGTGACGTATTATTATTCCCAACGATGAAAAGCATCGGTGGAAATTCTTCCTCTGCAGCAGCTAAGACAGCAACAGAAGATGTTGCAAAAAGTGCTCCAGTAGTAGAAGAAAAAATTGATTTCTCCAACGTAAAGGTAGAACCTTTATTCGAAGAAATGATTGATTTCGATACTTTCTGCAAGTCTGATTTTAGAGCAGTTAAGGTAAAAGATTGTGTAGCAGTTCCTAAGAGCAAGAAGTTATTACAATTCACTCTTGATGATGGAACAGGCACAGACCGTACGATTCTAAGCGGTATTCATGAATTCTATGAACCAGAAGAATTAATCGGAAAGACTTGCATCGCGATCGTAAACTTACCACCACGTCCAATGATGGGAATTGAATCCTGCGGTATGTTAATCTCTGCTGTTCACGAAGTGGAAGGCAAAGAAGTATTAAACTTATTACAGGTTGATAAGCACATTGCGCCAGGTGCTAAACTTTGCTAATTGCTTGATTTTCGATTACTATTATTAATGGAATTATACAAGTTGACAACAAATTGACAACAAATTCGCATCGAATAGCGAATAATAATAACTCATACTGAATTGTCACTGAAAATTAAATGATTTAATAATCCTTAGAGGATCACTTTTAAAAGAAATTTTAAAGGTGGTCCTTTTTTGGGCTCTATGTCAAGTGTTGGGGTGCGAGGTACCATGCACCCGCACCAACACTGACATTAGAGCTACTTTTATGTTCAAACAATAAATGTATGTTTTTGGGCATGACAAATAAACCTTCCAGTGCCAGTCAAAAATAGTTATCTTGTACAGAGTAAAATTCTTGTTCTAAACCTTTCAAAGTTTCGAATTCCATAAGAAATTCTTTTTAACACTTTAATTTTGTTATTGAAATCTTCTGTTGGTCCGTTTGTTAAGCCATATTTAAAGGCATTCAGTATCTCTTTTGACCAACGCCTATAAGTCTTTGCACATTTCTCAAACTCTGGAATATTAGAGTTTTCAGCCAGCTTGATCCAGGAATAGAAATCTTCTCGTTGTCGTGTGTATTTTGTGTCCTGGCATATATCATAGAACTGTTCTTTTAAACGATGAGCAAGTCTTGAATCATCGTTGTATTCAAGCATTAAATCACATGCTTTCTTGCTTTCATCTTTTAGCTTTTGATACCTAGTAAGAATTAGTTTATGACTTCGTTTGTAGTATTTTTGAAGTGGGGCTGGCATTGTCTTTTGCAGTCTTTTGCGTACATTCTCTATCGCCCAAGTAACTTGTCGAATGAAGTGGTACTTGTCTACAATAACAGTCGCATTAGGAAAATAGGAATGAGCAAGGTCAACATAAGGTTGATACATATCGCATAAGAAAAACTTAACTCGATATCGTTCATCTCTTGGTATCTCTCTAAAGTACGAGGAGAGATGGGCAGTTGTTCGATCAGGTAAGATGTCTAAAACGGATTTTTGCTTTGGGTTTACAAGAATACATTGATATTTTCCTGTATCTGCATTGCCTTTAAATTCATCAATTGATATGCTGTCTTTCAGCTTTGGACAGTGATAGTCAATAGTATCTAAAATACGTTGTACAGTTGCAGGTGAAACATTAGAACGTGCAGCAACGGCTTTGATGCTATCAACAGAGCGCAACATATCAGCGATCTTGCAGGTAAGTCTCTTGGTTCTTTGCTGATAACGAGCCAAGAAGCTATATTTCTCTAAAAAGCGTTTATTACATGAAGTACAGAGATAGCGACGCTTTCGTAATACGAGATAAGTGTCCTTAAGCTGAAAAGGAAGATCATGAATAGTTTGAGTTCGATAATCATGAATACGTTTAGTTTCAGTTCCACAGTTTGGACAAATCTGATAAGTAGGCTTCGTTTCAATATGTATTTTTACATTCGAATCTGAGTGAGATATCTTTTTTATAAAAATATCTTCAATATCTAATAAAACTTTGCTATAATTAGGTTGCATTTATTGCACCTCCTAGTGGTTGTTTTTGCAGACTGGCACTGGGAGGTTTTTTATTATTATAAAAAGAAAATGCCGGGGTGTCGATATGACACCCCAACATTTATTGTAGAACCTTATTTTAATAAAAGGATAAATATTGTAATTTATTGGGAAACTGATATACTGTCTATAGGAAGCAAAGTGCTTTCTTTAGACAGGAGCGGCGTATGAGATACAAATCAACTGAATTGATGAACTCCATTAAGGAATTTGTGGAGAATTATTACATACAAAACCGCCACTCACCGTCCACAACGGAAATTGCAAATGAGGTAGGAATTGCCCGTGGCACCGCATATAAATATTTGATTGCTATGGACGATGAAGGCATGATTCAATATGATGGCGAAAAAATCATTACGGACAAGACTTTAAAAACAGACATTGAATTAACAAATGTAGTTATTTTAGGATCTATATCCTGCGGGGTTCCCGAGCTAGAAGAAGAGTATGCGGAAGGATTTGTTTCCCTCCCAGTTTCAATGTTTGGAAAAGGAACCTTCTATTTTCTGAGAGCTAATGGAGACTCCATGATTGATGCCGGTATAAATCATGGAGATTTAGTGTTGATCCGTAAACAGTCAGAAGCTAAAGATGGCCAGATTGTTGTGGCACTTATTGAAAATGAAAACACCTTGAAACGATTTTATGTGGACAAAGAGAATCAGTGCATTAGACTTCATCCTGAGAATAAGAAGATGAAGGATATTATTGTATCAACCTGCAAAATTCAGGGAGTAGCGGTAAAAGTAATCAAGTCTTTGGAATAGAATGTTTGATGCTCAAAAATTAGTTCTTACAGTTAGCATGACTTATCCATGCGACGGAACTTGGCTGTTAGAATCTCATCAACGGTTTTACTATCCCTGAATCCGAATGAGAATCATTTTAAAATATTATTGTTTGGAGGAGTTCATTGGTGAGCGAATTAACTAGAGAGAAGAAATATTGTGCATGTTGCCCTTGTTGCGGTAACCTTTTACAAAAGAGTGTAATTGCAAATACAGAGATGAGATGTAGTAAATGTGGATTCGAACTGGTCATATTAGTTGAGAATGGAATTGTAACGGTATTTGAAACTAAAAGAGATTCACAACAGACACGAGAGAAATTTAAGAAAAGAGCGGCAGCTTATAATAGAGAAATGACGTTAATGCAAGTAAAGGATAAAGTTACAGTTACTTAGTAACAGTAAGAGTTTGTTTGGTATAAGTGTAAGACAATTGAATACATTGAGATTTTTGAATGAATCAACAAATTAAGCAGAAGCTCCTATACTATTAGGAAAACTGAGAACTTTCAGAGTTGGCGTCAATTATCAAAAGTATTGTAAAGAGCTGAATTTAACAGAGGTTATGCGTAAAAATGAGATGACATAGCCAGAATTATTAGGAGCCTACAAAACGGAAACAACTTTATTATAGATAGAATAATCTATCTATAGTAAGTAATGTTGGCATACGTTTTGTAGGCTTTCTTTTTGTTACTCTTTTATTAGTTGTATCCGTTTAGTGTTCCGGAAACGGAGAATGTGATGAAAGAGATTAGGACAATGGGAAGTAGGATTCGAGAACAGAGAAAGAAAATGGGGATGACGCAGGAAGAGCTGGCGGCCAAGTTGCTTACTAAGAAAGGGACCATATCGGCTTATGAGAATGATCGAATTGATATGAAGTGTAGTGTGGTGAAGGAGATTGCTAAAGCTTTGAAGTGTTCGACTTTATACTTACTTGAAGGTGAGAACATAGAATCACAAGGTGATGAATTCATACAGATATTTTGTAGTATAAAAAATGGAGGGATTAGACAAGTTGCTATAGACCAATTAAAAGTACTAACTAAATTAGAAACATAAATCACGAATGTAGTGTGCTAACCATCTGATGCAAAGTAGTGAAAGAGTTCAGAAAGGAGTTTATACTAATTATTTCAAGATCAAATAAAAATTCAAAATAATACCGTTAGTGGTAAAAAAATGACACATGTTCATTGATTTTGTTCAAACGATAGTTTATAATTCTTATAGATTTGATTCATAAAAAAAATATGTATAAAATACAAAAATATGCTATTTTATGAATTTCAGTTAGTTATAGTACTGAATAAAAAACGCTTTGTTATTATCCAATAGCAATTATATGCTACTTTTGTTTTAGAGGACAAAACGAATGGTTATATGAGAATTACAGTAGAAGCAAAAAAATGGGGAATAGAATAAAAAATATATTAAGTATTACAATGAATAACTGTTTTGGAGGTAACGCAGGTGGTTACGTATACAACAAAGTTTTCTGTTAATCAGACTTTTGATAAAAATGAGTTTGTCAAAATGGTGATAAAATGGAATCAGGGAAGTAAGTTCGATAAAATTGAAAACTTATATTGGGATGAGAAAAAATATGAATGCGAATGGACTCAGGAGAATGTTACATTGAAATTTCAAGAAATCGAAAGAGAATCCATTATTGCATCCAGACTTATAAAGGAAGATGAACATGGTGTTTGGTTTACAGATTTTGTGTTGAACGAAGAGAATTGTTCATTAGCCATATCTGTATCACTCGAAACAACAGAGTTTACAACAGATTTTTTTCCAACATATTATCCACCATTTTTTGTGAAAATGGTGTTGTTTGCTAAATATTCAGGAAGTGATAATGGACTAGAAGTTCGTAATTATGAACATGATGTTAATGAATGCATGGCTTTTTATAAAGGAGTTATTGCCAAAACAATTTTACCCGAATTACCAGTAGTATTTGTTGCAAGAACAAACAAAGGAAGTAATCCATTAGATGTAAATAAATTGGCATTTAGACTGCAAGGAGTAGCACATGTGATTTGTGAATCGGAAGAGGGAACTATACTTAGTGGATTTACGGATGTCTTAGATAGTTGTGAGGATAGAGCAGGTAAAATATTTATCGAATATCCAAGTCGCAATAAAAAAAGTAGAATACTGAATATTACAGGTTCAAGTAGAGATTCTGATTACTTAGAAGATCGTGTTGTTAATGATGTGTACAATTACATGAATGCTAGAATGAGAAAGGCAATTGATACTTGGGATGGTGTTACAACAGAAAAATTACATATAATTAATAGAGATTTGTTGTCAGACCAAATAGAAATACAAGAAGAAAATCGTAATTTATATGATGTATTTGGACTACATCTTGAAAAGATGGAAGAGTCAAACATCAAATTAAGTAACGATGTTCAAAGATTGACTGCAGAGTTACAAGGGCTCCGAATGAAATATTCGGATAAGAATCAGACCCCCGTACTATACCTTGGAGAAGAAAGAAACTTATATGCTGGTGAAATTAAGGAAATAATACTTGAGATTATGTCTGAATACCAGAAAAACTGCAAACAAGGATCAAGAAGAAGCCATATTATTTCTGACTTGATAGAAAGTAACGAGTTTAAGGGGATTCCAGAAAAAAGAAGAGAACAATTAAAAAGAGCATTAAAAGGGTACAAAACATTAAATGGGTCTATGAAGAGTTTATTAGAAACCTTCGGATTCGAAATCAGTGATGATGGAAAACACTATAAGTGGACATATTATGGTGACCAGAGATATGTGGTTACAGCAGCAAAAACAGCAAGTGATGGAAGAGCTGGAATGAATTTATCATCAATAATTGATAAATTAATAAATTAGTTTATTTATGAAATCATATGTCCAAGATAAAAATATAAAAATGAAGTTTGATATGAGGAGGAAATTATTATGGCATTTAATCCAAATAATTACAAAGCACCTGAGGCAAAGAAGTTACCAGTAATACTATTATTAGATGTAAGTGGAAGTATGAGTGGAGCAAAAATTGATAGCTTATATGATGCAACTATTGATATGATTGAAACATTTGTGACTGCACAAGCAAAGGAACAGATTATTGATGTTGCTATTATTACTTTTGGAGATAAAGTTGAATTACATACAAGGTATACACATGTAAAAGATCTTCAAGCAAAGGGAATAAGTAAATTTAAGGCTTCAGGTATGACACCAATGGGAACTGCATTAAGAATGGCAAAAGATATGATTGATGATAAACAGGAAACACCTTCTAGAATCTATCGCCCTGCAGTTGTATTAGTTTCAGATGGTGCACCTAACGATGATTGGAAAGGTGCAATGAATAAATTTATTACAGATGGACGTTCTGCGAAATGTCAAAGATTTGCTGTTGCAATTGGAAATGATGCTGATAGGGATGTGCTTGAAAAATTTACACAAGATCCAAATACAGTATTGTTCGCAGAAGATTCTAGAGACATCGCTGAACAGTTTAAAACTATTAGTATGTCAGTATCTACTAGGGCAACTAGCCAGAATCCAAACAGTGTTCCAACTCCGACCAATATACCGAAGTTCGATAATAACACTGCTAATGATACAGATGACGATGATGATTTATATTAATTATAATGGAGGAAAAAAATGTCGCAAGCAATAGGGGATCCAGAGGAAATTAGAGCTTTTTCGAATAATTTGGAACATTATTTAAATACTGTTCAAGAAGAGACTGATAGATTGAATTCAGCATTTGAGCAATTAGGTGAGTCGTGGCAAGACCAGCAGAGAGCAAGTTTTGAAGAAACATTAAAGCAACTTTTGAATGCTTTACAAAATTTCAAGGAAAATGCTTCTGAACAAATACCACATCTACGTATAATGGCAGAGGATTTAAGCACATATTTAGGAAGGTAGTGAAAGGTTATGAAGGGAACTGCAAGCGTTTTTGATGTTCAAGCGATGTGCAATGCAGCTCAAGAGATTTATCAAACGAAAAATACTACCTTTGATACGTGCAATGAAGGCCTGAATCAGGCACAACAATTATTGGATGAGACACAAACGGAAGAGCAAATCAGTAAAACGATGCTTGATGTTGCAATAGGGGTTGAGATGGCGAAACATGCCATCGTGATAGAATTGGAGGCTAGACTTGCAGTGGCTTTGGCAGAGCTTGCTGCAGTTACTCCAGACCCCATAGCAATGGCTGCTGTTGGTATGAAAATTGAGGAGATTGGATCTCAGTTAATTCCAGCCAGACAGGAATATGAAGAAGCCGTCAGACATCGTGAGGCACTGGAACACAGATATGAATTAGCGGTTAAGTGTGTAAATCTGGCCAAGGAACGAATGGACACTTTACAGATGAAGTTTGAAGCGGGTAAACGCAGTATTGAAGGTATTACTGACAAGGGATGTGCAAGGCTTGATTTGGCATATCATGATTTAACACAGTATATCTCGCGGATTACTCCGGAAGCTAGAGAAGGGCTGAATCGATGGTTTAATGATAAACCTGAGAAAAATACACCGGTACGACCGAATGAAATACGTGATAAGTTAGATGTTAATGAGCCTATTACGGATGCTATATTGGAGTATCTGTATGCTACAGATGCAGGGTTTCGAGCGAATGTTGATGGTTATTGTAATGAAATGAGAGCAGGGGACCAGGTAGGAGCAGAGTTAAAGATCAAGAAGCAAATGGTTGGAAGACTATGTGAAGAAATTGTGATCCGAGCATTTAAGCCAATTAGTACAACAATAAGTACACAGGCAAAAGAATCGCTGCCAGACGGAAGATATACAAAAGTGGATATGATCGTATACGGCCTTACAAATCCTCTCGTATTAGGCAGAGGCGAAGGGATGGGCGCTAGAGAACGCGGCAGTTTAGCGGTTGAAGTAAAATCTGGACACAGCTCGTATTTGTATCAGCAGTTAAGCCATTTACAAGATCAAGCATATGGACATAAGGGGTGTGATGCCTCTTGTGTTATATGCACACGTGATATTCATGACTTATCGTTTGAGAAAGAAAATGAATTAAGAGAAAAATTAAGAGAAGCAGGTTCACCTATGATTGGAATGCTGCCAAGAAAAGACGATCTGGACAATCGATGCATTCATTTTGTGAAGGGGAAAATAAAAGATGTTTAGTGAAGCAAGAGGTCAATTAAACAACAGTAAATCTACATTTTCGGAGAAGGCGAATGATTCTTTTGGTAATTCAATTGTGAAAGAGGTATATAAACCTTTCGAGAGTGATTTACAAATGATGGATATTGTTTGGGATGAAGCAGAAGCTAGAAAAATGGAGATTATGGCGATTCTATTGGAATTGAGAACTATTTTATAAAAGAGGGTTATCTATGCAGAAAAATCAAGAAACAATGGAAGGTTTGCTATATTGCTTAGATGATGCAATATCATCGAGAAATAGAAGATATGAAACATTAGATGCGCAGTATAAGAACGAGAATGGTCATATCTTGCAAAGCCAGTATGATGAATATTCAAGTCGAAAAAAATCTATAACGAATCGATTTAAGGAGGAAGCAATTGATTATCAAGAAAAGATAGACAGACTATGCCAGAGGATAAGAAAATCACAACCATCCTTACTTGAACTTTCGGCATCTAATATTAATGTAAAGAATAGATTCCCAAGGAATATTGCTCTTGGAAAGTTACATGTAAGATACAACAATCTTGATTTTTATGTTCCGAAAACATTTTCTTTCCCTTTTGACCGTCCAATGTATATCTGTGATGATACTAAGGTAGTACTGCTTCATAAGGTGCTGCTTCGTCTTTTATTCACACTTCCCATCAATAAACAGGAATACTATGTTTTTGATCCAATCGGGTTAGGTAAAACAATCGGTAAGTTCAATTCGCTGTTTTCTAATGAACAACTATTCCCACAGAAAAAGATATTGTCTTCAACAATAGAGTTGAAAGCGGCGCTCAAGGATGTAACGAACTACATATTAGATTTGCAGAGCAATGTTTTTAATATTGAGTCTGATTGTCAAGATTGGGATTCTTACAATAGACGGCTTTATTCTCAAAGGGAAATAAGGAAAATACTGACATATAAAGTATTCATTTTTACAGCAGTTCCAGATGGTATGGATCAGGAATGCTTTGATATGTTTCGAACATTGATTGCGCACGGAAAGCAATGCGGATTAATGATTCTGTTTTCCTTTAATGAAGCTATATTCAATCTTGAAGATAGCAGAATGAAAAAAATGGAGGTTGATTTAAAGGGCTGCATTGAACAGAGTATACAATTGCATCATGTTTTTGAAGAAGATGACATCAATAAAAACTATTCAAATTTAACAACGGAAAATATCGGTGAAAAATTTCCGGATGACCATTCTCTCAGTATTTTGCTAAATGAGATAAAGAGTGTGGCTGACCAACAAAGTGGGCAAGGGATATCTTTTGATGAATTAATGGAACAGGGAAATCTGTTTCAGGGTAATTCAAAAGATGGATTAAGCATTCCAATCGGCTGCGGAGCATCCGGTAACAGTAAACTAGAACTTTTTGTGGGAGATTCAACCCCCCATTATTTGATCGGAGGAACAACAGGTTCGGGTAAATCGAATTTATTACATAATTTGATTATTAGTGCATGTTGTAAATATAGCCCAAATGAATTGAGAGTATATTTACTGGATTTTAAAGAAGGTGTTGAATTTAGCCAGTATGTGAATCCGAAGTTAAAACATGCAATGCTTGTCGCTACAGAAGCTGACACGGAATATGGGATCACTGTATTAAAGCATCTGTTGGATGAAAAAGAAAGAAGATATGCGGCATTCAAAAATAGTGGCTGTAAGGATATTCAAGGGTATCGAAACAAAAACTCAACAGCACTTATGCCTAGAATCCTCGCAGTTATCGATGAATTCCAGGTCTTGTTTGGTAATACACAAAAAGACCAAACGATTGCTACATTGGAGATGATCGCAAAACAAGGCCGTGCATGTGGAATACATTTAGTTTTAGCAACACAATCCTTAAAAGGAATCGATTTTTCAACTCTTGGACCACAATTTGGAGGCCGAATTGCACTGAAATGCTCGGCGGAAGACTCTAAGATCCTATTAGGAGGAATTACCTCGAATAATGAAGAGGCATCTGGATTAAAAGTTCCATATGCAATATTAAACACCACGCAGGGAAATGTTTCAGGTAATGTTAAATTTATGGTGCCAAAAGCAGAAGAATCCAAGATCTCTGAGAGTATCTGCTTGATCGAACAAAGATGTGATGAACTTGGCATTGAAACAGAAACAAGGATATTCGAGGGGCAAAGTTTGCCGGGTAGACCGAAAACCGTGGTAAGAAGCAGCACAAGGAATATGCAGATATGTTTCGGTGAATTGATGGATTATACTGCAGAACCATTTTTGTTGAATCTAAGACCACGTGTGACCGATAATTTATTGTTATGCGGTCACGATGATAATATGAAAAAAAGTATGTTAGATTCCATTATCCAATCTGCTATCCATAGTGAATTCTGCGAAGAGATCATCTATGTTGGTGATGATAGTGAGATGATCGATGTAAGTGTGCGGAATGAAGTGATCTGCGTCTGGTCGATGAAAGATTTTTGTGAGAAGTACACAGAAAACATGTATGACAAAAAGAGGGTTTTGATCATAGATAATTGTAACTTGACGAAGCAGATCGGATACGCACCAACGATGTATGGAACTCCAAAACCAGAAGCCGCATTTTTTAAAGACTATATTGATAATGCAAATGAAAATGGCAGCTTTATCATGGCTTTTTATGAAGGTAGTAATCGAATAAAGAATTGCGGTGTTCCGAAAGATGAATTCAACTATAGGATTGGATATTCAGTGAATGTTGATGAGAAAAATTTCTTACTTGGTGCTGGATCACAATCGAATGCACCGGTGAACAAAAATCGAGCATTTTTAGTGGATAATTTGGAATTGAAGGCGTGGTTTCGACCATATTTAGCTTAGGGGGTCATGAAATGGAAAAGGTGATTAATATAATTGTAGATGCTTCCGGCAGTATGGCTGAGGATGATAAAAATGCTGTTGTAAAATATATGCTGAATGGAATATGTAATGCAAGCAGAACTGACTATTTTGCCAATATAGGTTTTGATCTATTCCAGTGGGGGAAAGTAACAAAACGGATTGAGAATATGGAAAAGGCTAAGATAGAGTTTTCTGGAAAATCCAATGTGAATGGTTTAGAGATTCTGAATGATTTGCTTGGTGATCAGGAGTCGATTGTGCTGATCAGTGATGGAAATATGGAACCTGCTGAGAAACAAAAACTGAAATCAATGGGAAAGCGAATTATACCAATATATGTTGGGATTGATGCAAATCGAAGCGTATTGCAAGAGGTGTCTACGAATAAAGTTGTATATTCCGTAATGGATTTTATGCAAGCATTATCTGATGCACTGATTTAATGAAAGATGTGAGGTGGCAACATGATAAATGGAGGCATAACGATCAAAGGAAGTTATCATGAGGTAAATCAGGATTGCTTTATCTGTGAGCCATATAAAGATGGCTATATTATGGTTGTGTCAGATGGTATGGGAAGTAAAAAAATGTCCCAGTATGGATCAAAATCCATATGTGAGTGTGTATATGATGTGATCAGTAATTTTAAGATGAATATCAATTTGTTGAGCTTTAAGGATGTTTTATGCTTTTGTCATGAAGAATGGAAGAAAAAATTAGCAGAATATGATATTACTCAATGCTACGCAACTTTATTGGTTGTTATTGTAATGCATAAGAAAATCAAAGCTGCTCGTTTAGGAGATGGCTTTTTAGCTATATACACAGATGACAAAATATCATGTTTGTTCGATCAAAAAGAAAGCTACTTTGCAAATCAAACCGATTGTTTGCGAGAGACTTTTGATAGAGACAAAATAGAAACAGTTGAAGTTGAGTATGAAACATTTAAGGGAGCTGTATCTTGCACCGATGGAATTGAAATTAGGACAATGCAGGAAAGTGACTTAATCGGATTTACGAAGGACTTCATTGAAGAATATTCTGGTATGGAGAAGGAACAGATTATTGATGAGATAGGTGTTTGGTTAACAGACTGGCCGGGATGCGATGATAAAACATTAGCTTTTTTGATGGAAGGTGCGAAATAAATGTCTAAAGATGTATATGTAGATACTTACGGTAGAAGTCATGTTGCTTCAAAAGTATTAAGCAGCGGTGGACAGGGAATCGTTTACAGAACAGAAGAACCCAACACCTTATTAAAACTGGAGTGGGATCCACTCACACAAGAGATTAAAAAGGATACAACAAATAATACGAAATTTGATGAGATACGTATTTTGCCTTTACTAGAAAAAACAAATCTAACACTACCTCAGACCACATTAAGGGATGTTGCGGGATACACGATGAAATTGTTAGATGATATGAAGTCATTTGAAGAAGTTTTTTCAAGTGAAGGCAATGAATTCCCTGATAATCCATGGCTTGATGATTTCCGGGAATCTTGTCCTGATATAGAGAAGCAATTGAAGCAATATATATCGTCTGGAGGATTAAGAAAAAGGCTGAATGCTTATATGAAGTCGGCATGTGTTTTGGCAAAAATACATGCTAGTGGCTTGGTGTATTGTGATGTTTCAGATAAGAATATGTTTGTATCATCTGATTCAAATAAAGCAAATGTTTGGTTAATCGATTGCGATAATCTGGACTATATGAAGAATACAGCGAAAAATAGTGGATGGAGAACTCCTGGTTTTGGAGCACCTGAAGTATATCAAGGAAAAGGGAATACGATGTATTCGGATGTGTATTCGTTTGCGATCGCTTTATTTTGGACATTAACTACAAAACATCCGTTTATAGGTGCTGCAGTTGAGGATGCACTTAATGAGGAGGATTTTTTGGATGATCCGGAAGAAGATTTTGCATGCAGCAGAGATTTTGCATGGATCAGTGATCGTCAAGATGATAGTAATGATTCTGACATAGGATTACCGCATCGTATGTTTATTAGTGAAGCGTTGACAAATTACTTCCAGGTTACATTTAGTAAAGAAGGAAGAAAGAATAGACAGAAAAGAACAACAATGCCGGAATGGGCATATATTTTGGCAAAAGAATTGGATCATACCGTGAGATGTGGCCACTGCCAGATGGATTACTACGGAAGCGATCATTCAACCTGTCCTTGGTGTGATTCAGAGAATCAATTGATACGAGTAAAATCCAAGAAAGTAATTGATAATCATCATGTGAAACAATGGGATTTTGTTCATGAACAACAGAATGCATATGTCGATATTCCGTTAAGATTGTTGGAGGGCTTCTGCTGTGATCATATGGATGAGAACGCATTTCGATTAAGATACGTGGGTGATGAAGTCGAAATTATTGATATGTCAAATCAATATGATTTCTCTGTTATTAGTGAAGGACATGAGAAGCTAATCTATGGAAGTACAAAAATTGTTGCAAAGAATGGCTTAGTGATTCATGCAGTATGCAAGAAAAATAATCTTTGCATTTTACTAGAAATTGGGGTGTGACGATGATAATAAGCGATTTAGAAATGAATCAAGACAGTGTTTTTTTGGATGTTCAATGTAAAATGACAATCAAACAAAAAATAGTATCAAAAAATGGACGAATCGAAATGTTGGGAGAAAATCAATTTAAGTTCATAACGAAGGATAATGTGATTGATTTTAGTATTGCTGATAGAAATAATGCTAATTTGATTATGGATTGTTTTAATCGTCACTTTTATTGTTTGGCAAATGTTACAGTATGTAATGAAGGCAAGGACGAAAACAAGGTATTCTTTTTGCATATTTGTTTCTTTTATAATTTACAACGATGGGGTAAGATCCCAGTTATTCTTGCTGATGAAATAAAGAAAAAAATTGAAAAAAAATATGTTAAGGGAAGAGAAACGATTGAACAGGTATTAGAAGAAAACTTTAGACTGACAGATGGTGTTAGTGCGTATTTCTCCTATACAACAGGAAAGTATTATTTTGGTGATACTGAGGAAGGCGATACTGAGGCACAAGAGGCCAAAGTAACAAATGAAGCAACGGTTGAAAATGATGAAAATGGTATGCTGGCATATGATGCAACAGCATTTGTAAAAATAAAAGAAAAAGAGAAACAGAAAAAAGACGCATTCGTAATATATGGAAAAGATTTTAATCTTTATGCATCCATGCAAGGCGAAAAATTCGATGCAAAATTATACGTTGAGAAGATTGCAAAGGAGAGACAAAATATTCCGATGATGCGAATTGCAGAAGGAACATTGGAGTTCTTTGATCATCATTCAATATTGTCAAAAAAGGTAAGAGATACCTTAGAAAGTACAAAAGGCTATCTTGATTTATGGAATCAATATGCCGAGCAAGAAGGAAGGATGCTATTAGAAAAAGTTCGAAACGTAGGATTAATCACGATTCATCGAGATGCCATGACAGTTGATGGTAATGGGATTCATATTCCATATTCAGGATTAGGCAAAGAGGCAGAGGAACTAGTCACCAATGATTGTTTTCTCCTCTTTTCTGATGAGGTACCAGTATATCTGGAAGATCAGGAGATGACCTGGAGTGATTATCGTACTCTTTCAAAACAAGCTGATAAGGTTGGTTATTCGCTGAATAAAGGGGAACAGGTAAGAGTAAGTTTTAAGAAAAAAGGTGGACTTGTCTTAAACCCAGAAGACGGGGTGTTGCCAGACAAAAAATATGTATCTTTGTCGATCCTGGGTGATGAAAGACAGATCTCAAGAAGAGAGGAAGCGCGTCATAGAATCACTCTAGGTGAAGCTGCAAATCCAGCATTGGGATTGATCTTGGAGGGTCAGTTGACGGAAGAATTGGGTTCATACTCAAGACGTAAAAAGATTCTGCCATTATCAAGCTTCGTCAAAGAAAAAATATTCCAGCATGATCCGACAGAGACACAAAAGAAAGCGATAGATATCGCCTTAAATACACCAGATATTGCAATCATTCAGGGACCTCCCGGAACTGGTAAGACAACAGTGATCACAGCCATTATTGAGCGATTGAATGAGATTTGTGATAAACGTGAGAAAGTGAATGGACAAGTATTGATCACAAGCTTTCAGCATGATGCCGTTAGAAATGTAATTGAACGATTACAAATCAATTCTCTTCCTACAATTAAATTCGGAAAACAGGAACGTGGGGGAGAAGAAGATGTCACGAGAGAGAGAATCATTGAGGAATGGTGTGAAGAATACATTCAAAAGCTCAGTGAGAAAAATCCAGAATTAATGGAAACAGAGCAAAGAAATACGTTAAGCAGGCTTTTCAATATATACTTAGCTTATCCGAGTGATAAAAATGCTTTGGAGTTCTTACAGTGTGCGAAAGAAGTCAATTCTGATGTAGAGCTGGATAAGAAGATCAGCAGACTTATTGAAATGAAAAGCATAAGTGAAAACGAAAATAATTCTTCCTTATTAACATTAATAAGAAGATTAAGAACTACCAAAGAAGGCTTTATGGATGATGGAGCAGATAATGCAGATTATTTGTTGCAAAACCTTGAAGATCTGGGAATCAATCAGGATATCCCGGCGAATAAGAAAGTGTTTGAAATCCTTGATGATGCTGCAATCTGTTATGGGAAAGAACCAGATGAGAAACTATTAAGTGATTTGAGGGAAATCAAAGTATATCTATTGGAGAAATGTATACCTAAGCCAGTATATAAAAAGGAAATGCCGGATCAGGATATAACAGATATTTATAAATTACTAAATCAAAGTGTTAAGAAGCATAAAGATGAAAAATCTGCGATCTTAGCTGGTTTATTAAAAGAATTAAGAACGAACCGCTCGGAAGTCGAAAAGTCACTCGAACATTATTTATTTGTGTATTCAGCAACAACACAGCAGAGTGAAGGAAAAGAGATAAAACAAGCAAAAGGAATCCGCCGTAATGAACATCCTGAGTACGAAACAGTCATTGTAGATGAAGCGGCTAGGGTTAGTCCCGCTGATTTAATGATTCCGTTGGCGCAGGCAAAAAAGAGGATCATCTTAGTGGGAGATCATAGACAGCTGCCTCATATATACGATGAAGAAGTATTTGAAAGTATGAAGGAAAATGGCGAGACTTTCGATATGAACAACATAAAAAAAAGTATGTTCGAATACTTACTTGATAAAGCAAAAGAATTAGAAAAAATAGATAATGTCCCAAGAACGATTGTTTTAGATGCACAATATCGAATGCATCCGATCCTGGGAGAGTTTGTTGACGAGGTGTTTTATAAACCACATGATGAACATTTTGCATCACCATTGCCGGCAAAAAACTACTCTCAATTTGTATCGAAAAAGCAGCTTCCTATGGAATGGCATCATTTCCCTGAAAAATATGGAATGGAGCGTAAAGAGGGAACAAGTAGGGTACGAGATTGTGAAGCAGATTTTATTGTAGATAAGATCTATGGGCTTTTCTATTCAGAAGAAGGTAGACATCTTTCATACGGTGTAATCACTTTCTATAGCGAACAAGTAAAAAGTATAAAGATAAAACTTAAAAGTAAGCTTGGAGAAGACGCCCAGAAAGTTAGAGTTGGAAGTGTTGATGCATTTCAGGGTATGGAGTTTGATGTAATCTTCTTATCCGTTGTTCGAAGTAATGGAAATGATCCAATGGTAAGATTAGACAAAGGCCAAAAACCACAAAAAATTGATTTCACAAAATTAGAAATGGACACAAGTCTACTTGATAAAGAAGATGCGATCTATAAGGAATGGGAAGCATACAGAGATAAAGTTGGTATGCAGAATTATGGTTTCCTTATTTCAGAAAATCGTTTATGTGTTTCGCTGAGCAGACAAAAGAGATTATTGATCATTGTTGGTAATGCAGATATGTTTGGTAAGGGAGAATGGGGAAGAACTGCTAAGGTCTGTGTTCCTGGAATGAAACGACTATATGAACTCTGTCAAAGAGAGGATGTGATATACGATGGCCACTCCGAAAGTATTTAGTCTTTTTAAGACAACAGCGTATGAAGAAACGTTTCCGAATGTTTCGACTTTGGGGAAAAAGGTTGATTTTTTTCTAGAGTGCAGCTCGTATGATGTGTTAATTCCTGTCAAAGTAAAGGGTGAAAGTAAACTTGATGTGTTTGAGGAAGCTGTATTGAAACTGATCGATTATAAGTCCTCAACAGCACGTGAAATGGCAGATATCTTATGCTTAACACCGGATTTGATTAATTTCATTATGATTCGACTGCAGGAAATGGATTTATTGCAGGAAAATGGAAAGGATTTAACTGAAAATGGTAGGAAGTATATTAAGATCGATCAGGGAAATATGGATGAACAAGATATAGAATATGCACAAGCAAAAGTATTTGTTCTGAATCAAACAGGTGAGATTTTACCTTACATTCAAAAGGGAGAGTTTATTACTGAGCCAGTGGAAGATATTCAGGGATCAAGGTTAACCGTTGAATATGGGACCATAGGAAATCCAATTCGAATCAGAGGAAAATTATTACGTCAGGATAGAGGAAGCAGAAAAAGAGGGATGCTTCAAAGTTCTGAAATAAGGAATGCATTCAAGCGATACAATCGAATCGTCAGAGAGAATGTAAAATATGATGTTATTCAGTTTGCATCAGAATGGGCCATGGAAAACACGCCTTCGGATGATATTTGTTTTCATATGCAGGCAGTTGTTCAAAATGGAAATATAGATGAAATCCTGATCTCTGATGGTTTCGTGCTGAATATTGATTTCATCAATAACTATATAAAGAAAAATTATCCTGACTTTATCCTGACCGTAAAAGAGAGAGCAACCAGGAATATTGTTCAAGAGGGTAGTGAAGGTGAACAATCAGATCACAAAGTGGTACACAACTATAAATATCGTGAGTTAAGAAATTTAATGTCTAGAATCGCATCATCTTCTCAGTTATATACAATAAACGCTGGGGAGATAGAGAATTCTTTTAATCAAGATGAACAACAGATGCTCCAGGCAGAACAAAAGAAGTTCTTATTAAACTGTTATTCAGCATTTGAATGGAGTTTGTTTTATTATGATTTGAAAAATCCAATCAACAGCCAGACGAGTGGCATTATTGAAAATCAAAGTGCATATCAAAATGCGAATACGATTCTGCAGATGGCCCTTAAACTGGGGGTATATCATCCTGAGAGATATGATGAACTGTTTTATACGTTAGATAGCAAAAGAATCAGGCGAATGTACAAAAATACTACTCCGGAGCTTCGAGTCGCATTAAGTATCGCTGTTATTACATCTGCGAATGATGAACAAAGTGCATTTCGACAATTATTTAGATCGCAGCCAGGGTTATTTCGAGTGTTAAGAAATCTCTTCCGAGAACATGGTGATCTATCCCATCAAACGTTGACATATGACATTGATAAAGTTCGTAATAAAGAGATCTATGAGTTATTACTTGATTTTGTTAAGAATTTACAGCCAGATTACGTGGTTGATGGCAGCAATCAATTACAAAACAGCAGCGGTTCGATATCACAAGAACGGTTGAATGCAGAAGTAAGTCTGTCGAAGAAATTAGGAGCAATCTATTTTTATAATTTATTACCGCAATCTATCAGGGATGAATGGATCTTAGTATCACCAGATAAGATCCGATATCCGGAAACAGCGGAGTTTTTTGATATCCTATATAGAATCATGCAAGACACATTGTTTTATTCGCTGAAGGATATCAGAAAAAATCCACAGTTAAAAATGGTGGACATTTTGTCAAAACTCAAAGGAAAAGGGATAAACTCAACATGTTTTAACACCGTGAATGAAAAGTTTGTGAATCAGATCCTGATGAATGAAAATGCCACATTAGGTGCAAATGCGATGGTGTATTTGTACTATCAAAAAGATAATATGATTCAAGCTTTGATGGAAAATAACTTTGTTGAATTGATTGAACAATTGGTTCGGCTTAGAAAGCATGGAAATAATGTCACTTTAAGTGTTGATTCATGTACACTTAGTAAAATAAGGGATAACATGCTGACAATTGCAAAAATAATAGGGGGAAACTAAATGTATTCAGAAGTGAAGCAGGAATTTAGCGAAATTACTGAGAGAGAAACAGTTGCAGATCATACGGAGAGTAATCATGATGAGATGAGTAATGCATCGCAGGAAGTATTCGACATTGAAGCGATGAGAAAATCATTGGAGGCGAAAGCTGAAGAATTTTCCAGATGGCAAAAGGAATTGGCAGAGAAAGAATGTAGTTTGGCAGCGGAGTCTGTAAGGATTCAACAAGAAAGAGTAAAACTAGAGGAGAGAGAAAAGAGTGCAGAGGATGCGTTAAAACTGAAAATAGATGCGGAATATCTCGAGGCTAGAGCAAAACTTTCGGATGAGCAGACGAAAAGTAGAGAAGCTTTTGTTGCTGAATTGGAAAGTAAACGAGGTGATTTCGAAAGAAATCGTCAAAGAGCAATCAGTGAATTAAATAAGGAATTAGAAACTACAAGAGAAAATGCAAAAAAAGAGTTAGATACGATAAGAAGAAATCAAGAAGCAGAGTTAAGAAAGAATCGTGAAGAGAGCCAAAAAGAAATACTGAGACAGAGAGATGAGCAGAAGGAAGCACTGAAAGCAGAAAAAGGGAAAGCACTTTTGCAATTACAAACAGAAATTTCTGAAAGAACGGCAGAACTAGCAAGAAGTGAGAAGGCTTTGTCAAGTGAACAAGCGCGTATTAAAGCTGAGAATGAAAGAGTAGATGAACTTGAAAGAAATATAGCGAATCGGGAAGAAAATCTGCTTGATCAACAAAGAACTCTTGAAAGAGAAAAGCGTAGATTACAAAGAGAAAAGTCTAGGATCGAGGAAGCAAACGATAATCTTACAGATGTTGTAAATCAGAAAATTGATGATACGATCAAGAATTTGAATCAAATGATTGAAACGAAAAATCATGAGCTTGAAAACTTAAGAGAACAGATGGCTGCAACTGTAAGAGAGATTGAACTTGTGAAGAGTTTCCGAGAAGCCTATGGTGAAGATCCACAAGTTTTAATTCAGTCATTAAAACAGTTAGAAGAAAGCAATAAAAAGCTTAGAGATAAATTATCCAATTCATCCGATAAGACAGAGTTAGATAATATAGCTGCAGCATATAGAGAGTCTAAGGCAGAAGTGGAAAGATTATTGGAAGAGAATCGTCATTTGAGTGATTCTCAAGGCAGATTCGCAACTCTTGAAGCTCAGTTTAGAACTTTGGATAGTGAACATAAATCTTTACAGGCTACATGTGAGTCTCTTGAAAATCAATTGGTGGCTAAGAATCAGGAGTTAGTTAGATTATCTGCTCCGGAGGGAAGAGTTGCTGATAGAGATGCAAGAATTGCTGCAATTATGATGGGCGCTTTGGATGATAAAAAAGATCTTGTTGGCGCAGGTGATGGATATGACAGCAGATATCATAAAAAAGATGAGATAGATTGGCTGCAAGGTGTTTGGAGCAAATGCGAAAAATATGGAATACGGTTTAATAAACGAATCTTATATGCTTTTCATACAGCATTGAAAATAAATGAATGGTCTACGATCACAGTGTTAGCTGGTGTTAGTGGAACAGGAAAATCGGAACTTCCACGTTTGTATTCTGAGTTCGGTGGATTGAATTTCTGCTCAGTAGCTGTACAACCTAATTGGGACAGCCAGGAATCAATGCTTGGATTCTTTAATTCCATTGATAATCAGTTTGAACCAGAAGAGTTGTTAAAGTTTTTAGTCCAGTGTACTACGGATCCAAGATATAGCGACTATATGAGTATTGTTTTGTTAGATGAGATGAATTTAGCTCACGTAGAACACTATTTTGCAGAGTTTTTAAGTAAATTAGAATCCAGAAGAGGTCTTTCAAAGAAATATTTACCTGAAATCGAAGTTAAGCTAGGTGCAGGGGTAAAACCTTATGGTTTGAAGCTATTAAGAACATTGCTGTGGACTGGTACAATGAATCAGGATGAAACAACAAAATCACTTTCAGACAAAGTATTGGATCGAGGAATTGTAGTTAATTTCCCAAGACCGAAAAAATTACAAAGTAGATCGCAGATGGGTCTTATCACAGACTATATTGGGAATGACAGACCAAAACTTCATAAGGATACCTGGGAATCCTGGACGTGCCATGAAATAGAGTTTTCCGAAGAACAAATGAAGGAAATCGATAAGTATAAGGATATTGTTGAAAAGATCAATAATATATTAGAGGATGTTGGCAGAGCTCTGGGACATAGAGTATGGCAATCAATCGAGTACTATATCGTTAATTATCCAACCGTCAGACAAGCTATGAATTATCAGCCAAAACAGAATGAAAAGGGTAAGGTGATCTGGGTGCCTACAAACAGTGAACTTACTGGAGAATTACGAGAAGCAATGAGAACTGCATTCGAAGATCAGATTGTACAGAAGATCATGCCTAAGTTAAGAGGTATTGAAACTCGTGACAAGCGTGGAAAGAGCAGTTTGGATGCAATCGAAGATTTATTGGTTAATCATGATTTCTCAAGTTTACAAGAAGATTTCCGTATTGCTCGAGAGCAGGGATATGGCCAGTTTATTTGGAACAGTGCAAAATATCTTGACGATAAGGAAGAAAAGGAATCTGAGGAATAAAAGAAGAGCTGCATAATAAATTAATGTTCATTATGCAGACTTTATTCCGAAAGGGTGTAGGTTATGAATCACATTGATAATTACGAACAGTTTTGTAAAGCCTTTGACAGCGATGAAGAAGAACTAAAAAAGGAAGCAAAATTATTATTGTTTATCCAAAACTGGATTATCAGAATCTTAGATTATATGGAAGAAGATACATTAGATTATAGCCTCAAGAAACTGATAGTACAGAATTCGGATAAGATGGCAAATAGGAACAGCATGAAGGATGCACTTTCTAATATTGTGGATGGTTCAGATAATGCGTTTCGACATCTAGCGGATAGTATGAGAGAAAAGATTATCCGTGAAAATGTACAAATGCCGGTTTATAAAGTCAGAGAAGTAAATAGTTATGGTTTGAATTGGCTTAGCCGGCAATCTGGAAAAACGATCAGACAAAAAGTATCCTCTGCAGGAAATTCAATCATGGCTGTTCAGCGTAGAATGAGTTTTGATACGGCAGAGAATCGTTTGTTTATTGCGTTTGTAAAAGAAATGTATGAACAGTTGATCACGAAATTAGAGTATGTACCGGATCATATGATAAGAAGTGAAGAGGAAGAACTTCGTGACGAATTATCAAGTTTCTTGCGCAGACAGGATATAAAAGAAGTGAGAAGATGGGAGAATCTTCCGCCGAATAATACACTATTGTCTGATTCCAATTATAAGAAAATATGGAATGCATGGAATGAAATGAAAAAGATCGATGAGCGGATCAGTAATAACTCAAATTTGTTGGGCGATCGCTTGGCTGCCATCTTCTATGTTGAATTATTAGTATATTTAAGAGATTCGTTGATCTTTCCTCAAGAACCTGTTGAAATTGATTACGATGAATATAAGGTTTATACATGTGATAAAGTAATTCATTGTCTGGATAAATCAGGGAATGTGATTGATATATATAAAGAGAATAACTGTGTTTATGCGATATCAGGTTCAAACAGAGTAAAATCAGAGTTTTGTAGTAGAAAATTATTTATTTATGTAAATGATGAAGTAGTAAATGAATATGAAGTATCTCAGGAATCATTTTTTAGCTATATTAAATTAGTAGCTGCTAAGTTAGGTGTAAGTTCATTAATGAATCAAGGCAAGCCGGTAAGAAAAGAAGAAAAAAAATTCAAGAATGTAATCATTGATCTATTTTCATTACATCCCGGATATATTGGAGATGAGAATGAGTATGATAAGCTATCCGAACGAATTCTGCAGCAAAAGTATGTAGGTTTGGATATTGATGGTGATGAAAGAAATTATTATATACCATGTGATAATACGAATGCCATTAAAATGATCCCGGGGATAACAGAAACATATACAATTCCGTTTGCAGTTGATAATGGATCCATGGATCAAATGAAACGTTTGATGCATATGATGGACAATTACATCGTAACGGATTCATTTACTTATGTATTTCCGGATGCTTATAATGAATTACAGCTAAGCATGGTTCATAAAGCGGCAAGGATGGTTTACCACAAAGTAAGGAACATTCCGGTAAGTATCGGGGTGGCTTTTAACTACCAGACAACAGAGAATTATCAATGCAAATTTGAGCCTGGAGATTTTCTATTAGTTGTTAATCTTATAGATGATGAAATTACGTTTACCTTGGTGGCCGGAGAACATGATGATGCGATAGAGAACGATGTGAATGAATACAAGGGCATAGGCTGGGAGAGACATCCGACATCAACAACGATATTGAAGGATGCAATCGAGGATAATATCATCGATCGTCTCACCAAAATGGGATGTGCAATGTCTGACAAGATGTATAAACTATTGGCACTGGATGGACTACGTGATGAAACAGACAAGTTAAGTGTGTATTGGGGGAATGAGTGGTTTCAGATTACGGAAGAAACGAAATCTACTGTTGAAAAATTCAAGCTAAATATCACAGACGCTGTTTCGGAATTTATCACAAGGAATCGATCCGTTGTTAAAGGCTCGCAAGTACACATTATCTCTGTTGTTGAAAACCTGATCTATAAAGGTTCGTTACCATTCACTTACATGAGTAAGAAGGATGTATTAGAAGGATGTAAAAATCTGCAGATCCTGGAACAGAGAAGCGAAAGCCCTTTGTGGCATGATCATCTTCCGGCGTTAGCAATTAAGCTGATGTATGGTAAGTTTGATTTAATAAAAAATGCTAGAGTTGAACCTTGTTTTGAAGAAAAGCAGAGCATATCTATTAATGGATCCTTTACTTTGCCTAAGAATTGCAAGGAGTATCATTTTAATCTTGTCCAGGATGAAAATGCTAGAAAAATGCAATATGAGGCTGTTATTAAACATCCTGTATTTCCTCTAGCGCAGGATGTAGAGTGCAATTTGATCATGACGTATCAATACGGCGCGGAAGATCCTTATGAGTTGATTTTTGTACCAAAAGATCCTAAGGCTGCAAAATTCTCTGAAGCAAAGGTTCATTGGTTCAGGTTAGAAAAGTATGGAATTGAGGATTTGAAGGCACCAGATTTCCCAAGTAAAATACATTGGGATGATCTAAAACATTATCCGGGACGAAAAGGTGACTTAATAAACGTAGTTGAGGTTTTAGAAGATGAATTTAAATTATTAAATGAGGGCTATTACACTTTTGACGTATCAAATACGCTTATGAGAAAAGGCAAAGATGATAATTGGCTTGGGGAGTTTCCGTTTCAAAAGGATGGAGAGGATATTAAAGTATCTTGGTCACAAAGAGATTGGGATAAAGAATCAGTGCCTCCTGATCCTATTTCCAAAATATCATTTTGGCTTGTTCCAAATGTATATGAAAATGAAAAGAAAAGTGGAAAACGATATTATATTCATGATCTTATCGCAGCAAGAACAAGAGATAATTTATGGTTTATGAATAGAAATGGTGGCTACCAGTGTATTGTAAATATGATTTACGAGGGAGTGGAATCCACCGTATCTTTAATCGACCAAAAATTTGATATGCCAGAAAAATTCCATTTGGGTATCAATAATGTTTCTTTTGAAGTGTGGAAAATGCCAAACGGAAACTTGCAGGCATTCAATATTCACAATGAAGATGGAGAAGATGCTCCGAAGCGCTTTAAAGCAATAAATATATGTGAGGGTGGTGCGACACCTGTTCCACCAAGATTTTTTATCAATGCGTATTATGGTAAATGGACTCGTACATTGTTTGCTAATAATAGATCTTTGTCAGAGCAAGAATGCCCTAGAGAATTTCAAATTAGCTTTGCAAAATCTGTTAGTAATTGGGTGAATTTATTTTATCAGTATAGAAAAGCGGATGATAAGAAAGCACTATTTGCTTTACTTTCTTTAGTTGCGATGGATATAGGAAAAGGGTATTATGATATGGCCTATGATTTATTGGAGATGTATAGATATGGAGAAATAGATATTCCTTATGAAATTGGATGTGCTTTTTGTGATCTGTCAAATAGTATGCAGCGGGAATTACTTGAAGCAACTCTTGTAGAAGTAAAAGAAGACTATGAGGCAATTTGTATTTTAGCAAAAGCAATCTGGCATAATGAGCAATTTGTTTATAATGTTGATATAGATTTACTTTTAAACGTATATTTCCCAAAGGCTGTGGATTATATTGGTAATGCGTTGAGTCGAACTCGAGGCGAAAGAATACTAAGAGAAGATTTAGAAAATGTTAAGTATTGCTTAGAATTTATTCTTGGAATTATGAGACTGCGAAATCTAAATGACGAGATGATTACAAATAAATACTTATCGCTTAATAATTCAAAGATGCAGAAATTGTATAAATATCTTGAGATGATGGCTGATAACAATACAAAGATTTACTCTTTTCTAAAATTAGAGATAACTTCAAAAGGTATATATGAGAAGGTATGTGATTTATTATATGTGTTGTTAGTTTATGTTACGGGATATAATACAGAAGGAGAAATACGAATTTCACTTAATATTGACGACTAATGATAAATATCAGTTAGAAAGATATCTTTTATCCTGCCCTATATGATATTTAATTATGTCTACGATTTGAGGTCAGCATGTAAACGTGCTGACCTTTTTGCATGAAAGTCTACTCCCACTAGACTTTTGTCTATCCTTTGGGAAACGACATCCGAACGATAATGAATTACAATGAAGCATGTAAACAAGTTACGAAGCAACCGGTTAGCTTTGGAACCATCAAATATTTCAGTAGGTTGGAGGTAAATGATGAGATCCGATGTGAATTTAGTAATTAACTACAGAAGCTGTAATGCGAAGGAAAGAATCAATATGATTTATATGAATTATCCCACATTTGAAGATATTATCAAAGGATATCGTCAGGGATTAATTTATGAAATAACAGCACAAAAATCATATAACAGAAAAAGTAATAGAGGGGATCTTGGAGTACGGGTTCAGGCATCAGGTATTCATAGTGACATAACTGCTGATCAGGCAATTGAAAATGTGTTAATAGGGGATGCGCTTGATACTGGCAATCTTTCTGAAGATTTTTATATAGGAACAGATGATAGAAATGAACTGGCAAAAAAGGTGCAAATATACTGGATGATGCAAAATGAATATGCACTATTTACTGCTCAGCTTAAAACAATGAACTTAGAAGACGCTTTAATTATTAGACCTTATATCATTAAAGAAAAATCCATAGGGGAGCTAGCGGAGGACTTACATATTGAACCAGAATCAGTTCGGAAAAAGGTATATCGAATTAAAAAAAATTGGTGGCATAGATACAGCCGTACTTCAGGGAAAATTTATAAAAGTGGGGGGATTAAGTAGATGGGAAGTCGAAGAGAGGAATTAGAGAATACAAACTGTGTGGCAAAGAAGTTTGTTCGATATAAGGAAGGTGCAGACAAATACAGTATCGGATTAACTAAGTTTCAAGAACTTGCAAAAGAAGCACATGCAATCTAAAAGATTGATAAAATTGTTCTAGTCAATTGTGATATATTTGAACGTTTTTTAGAAACATTTCATGAGTTCTAAAGGAACCTATTTACAGGAGAAACTTGTTCATCGGAAGAATGGGACTAGATTATAAATATCTCTTGATATTTTATTTGGAAAGTGGAATAATATGGGTGTAATGAAATGTGCCTTACTCGCTTCGGATAATGTCAAAGGGGTAAAGTCAGAGTCCCTTCTTTATATATAGGAGGAAATATGGCACAGTCAAGAAAAGATTTTAGAGGCAGAGCTCTTCGAAAAGGAGAGGTTCAAAGAGCATCAGATCAACGATATATGTATACCTACACGGATCCATTAGGAAGACGAAAATGCCTATATGCCAATGATCTGGTCACACTAAGAGAAAAAGAAAAACAGTTGATGAAGGATCAGCTTGATGGACTTGACCTATATGCGAAAGGAAGAGCAACCATTAATGATACCTTTGATCGTTATATGGCAACTAAATATGATTTACGAGAGTCAACAAGAAGTGGATATCTATATAATTACAATCATTATGTAAGAGAAGAGTTCGGTAGAAAGAAGATTTTAGATATTAAATATTCGGATATCTTACAATTTTACTATTATCTATTGAACGAACTGGATATTACACTAGGTACATTAGATTCGGTACACTCATTACTACATCCCACATTTCAGCTTGCAGTTCGAGATGACATTATTAGAAAAAATCCAACTGATGGTGTTATGAGAGAGATAGCTAAGAAGGCAGGGAAGAATAGAGGTGTAAGACATTCCTTAACAGTCGACCAGCAGAGAGCATTTATGGGCTATATTGCAAATCATCCGGTATATTATCACTGGTGGCCATTGTTTACGGTATTACTAGGGAATGGCTGTAGAATTGGTGAATGTTTAGGCTTGCGGTGGAATGAAGATTTGGATTTTGAAAATAATGTGATTAGCATTAATCATAGCATTGTATATTATCCAATCGGGAATTCAAGAAAATCAGAAATGAGAATATCAAAACCTAAAACGGAAGCAGGTATTCGTACCATTCCGATGCTAGATGTAGTACGAGATGCATTTGAAATGGAAAAGGAAGCCCAACAGGAAACCGGATTTAATAAACAAGAAATCGAAGGTATGTCTGGATTTGTCTTTTGCAATCGTTTTGGTAATGTGCCAACACCACAAACGGTCAATCATACGATTAAAAGAATTTGTAATAGTTACAATGCAGAAGAAGTTCTAAATGCAAAGAAAGAAAAGAGAGAGCCAATTATACTCCCAAGCTTCTCTTGCCATCATTTAAGACATACTTTTGCAACAAGACTCTGTGAAGCGGAATCTAATCTAAAAGTAATTCAGTCTGTCATGGGGCATAGAAGTATAGAAACTACAATGGATGTATATGCGGAAGCAACAAATCGCAAGAAACAAGAATCATTTGAAAATTTAGCAGCAAAACTGGATAACATCTTTTAAAGTGGACTCGATTGGAAGTTGACAATAAAGATGAGTTATGACAGCAATTTGACAACGAAATTTTTTTAATAATAATAAATAACGGGGAATAACGAAGTAGATGAATTTCCCCAAAAAGTGAATAGCAAATTAATCTGGTGAATAATGAAGAAAACTTATCTATAATCCCTACAATGAAGTCTTTAAATAAAGATAACGAACAATAAATCCATTTAGATAGCCGCGTGTCGCTCTGATACGCGGCTATCATTAATTACTATCATTTCTCGTAACATGTAAAAATTAAATTAAATCTATAGTTACCCGTAAAATAAGGCTATTTTCTTCGCTTATCAGGCTTTATTACGTGTAAAAATCCTTATTATTCTCAATTTACCTGTATATTTTATTCAAAGTCCTAGACTATTAGTGTAAGAAAGCATAAAATAGCATGTAAAAAATCAAATTTTCTTAAATTTCCCTGCTTTTATCAATTAAAATCCCTCTATCATTCTAATTTTCTGCCTGTAAAACAAGTAGATTTTCTCAATTTACCCGTAATCTAATAAAATCGAATAAAAGAAAGGTGATCCTATGGATGAACTACAAATCTTATTACTAAGGAGAATTCAAGAATTAACTACGATTATTAAAGCCGCAAAGGAGTGTATGGAAAGCTCGCCAGAAGGCTCCTTACTTATCTCAGGAAGTCATGCTAAAGTTCAGTACTATCAGAGAACGAAGGCAACGGATACCCATGGTACGTACATAAAAAAATCAGAAGTGCAGCTAATTCACCAGCTAGCCCAAAAAGATTATGCAAAGAAGATATATGGGAAGGCGATTAAAGAACGGGAAGAACTAACAAGATGTATGACAAAATATGATCCGGAAGCATTGTTCGGTGTATATAATAACCTACTAGCCTCCAGAAAGGAGCTAGTAGACCCCTATATTCTTTCGCAGGACGACTACATAACGGCATGGAAAGAAAGAAAGCAAAAGGAAAAAGCGAGATATGGTAAGAATGAGTTGTTGCTTTTACCAGAGGAGGAGGCAATTTTTACGGAGCAAGGGGAAAGGGTAAGATCCAAATCGGAAAAGATATTAGCAGATAAACTTTATATGATGCATATTCCATATATTTATGAATGCCCTTTATATGCTGCAGGATATGGTTACCTTAAACCTGATTTTACAGTATTAAATTACAGGACAAGACAAGAATACATCTGGGAGCATCTTGGAATGATGGACAACAAGGAGTATTTGGAAAAAGCAATCAAGAAGATAGAGACATATGGAAGAAATCAAATATATTCAGGCAGACAGCTTATTCTTACTTATGAGACGGAACATCATCCATTGAATATAAGATTTGTGGAGGGACTCATTAAGGAGTATTTGTTATAACCATTAAAAGAAACTAATATAAATGAAAAGGTAGAAAAAGTTAAGATTTCGACAGATATAGTTTGATGAACAAACTAATAAATGGTATAATTTTACATATAATAATGGGTGCAAAATAAGACGAAAGGGGATAGGTATGACAAGGAAAGAAGCAAGAAAGAAAGCTCATGAATTGGTCAGTAAGATGACAGTGGAGGAGAAGGCTTCACAGATGAAATTTGATGCTCCCTCGATTAAGCGTCTTAATATTCCAACATACAACTGGTGGAATGAGTCATTGCATGGCGTTGCAAGGGCTGGAGTGGCAACAGTATTTCCACAAGCAATTGGTCTGGCAGCAACATATGATAAAGATATGATGAAAGAGATTGGTGAGGCTATAGCAGACGAAGGACGGGCAAAGTATAATGCCTCGGTAGCAGAGGATGACCGAGATATTTATAAAGGACTAACCTTTTGGGCGCCAAATGTAAATATCTTTCGTGATCCAAGATGGGGAAGAGGACATGAGACCTACGGAGAGGATCCTTATCTGACTTCAAGGATGGGTGTCAGTTATGTAAATGGCTTACAAGGAGGCGGTGAGACAATGAAGGCTGCCGCCTGTGCTAAACATTTTGCAGTACATAGTGGTCCGGAAGGGCTTCGACATGAGTTCGATGCAGTGGTTTCAAAAAAAGACTTATATGAGACCTATCTACCTGCTTTTGAAGCATTGGTAAAAGAGGCAAAAGTAGAGGCGGTTATGGGTGCCTATAATAGGGTAAATGGCGAACCGTGTTGCGGAAGTAAAACTTTATTAAAGGATATTCTTTGTGACCAATGGGGATTTGAAGGCCATGTGGTATCCGATTGTTGGGCAATCCAGGATTTTCACCAGCATCATAAAGTGACGACAGGACCAAAAGAGTCTGTAAAAATGGCATTAGATGCAGGATGTGACTTAAATTGTGGCTGTACCTATGCTTATATCATGGCAGCGCTTCAGGCAGGAATTATCTCAGAGGATCAAATTACTGAGTCTTGTGAGCGATTATTTACAACAAGGTATCTGCTCGGAATTATGGAAGGAAGCGAGTATGACACGATTCCTTATGAAGTAGTAGAGAGTAAAGAGCATGTGGAACTGGCATTGGAAGCAGCAAGAAAAAGTGCAGTGCTTTTAAAAAATGATGGAATTCTTCCGTTGAATCGGAAGAAGTTAAAGACCATAGGAGTAGTCGGGCCAAATGCCGACAGCAGGCTTGCATTGGTAGGAAACTATCATGGAACATCATCCAGATATATTACCGTACTGGAAGGCATTCAAGAAGAGGCAGGAGAAGACATTCGAGTGCTGTACTCTGAAGGATGTCATTTATATAATGATAAGGTCGAAGGACTTGCTTGGAAACAAGACCGTATTTCAGAAGCGGTGACAGTGGCAAAACACAGTGATGTAACCATTGCAGTACTTGGACTAGATGAGACTTTGGAGGGAGAGGAACAGGATCAAGGAAACGCCTATGCGAGTGGGGATAAAGATGGCTTATCTCTTCCAAAGAGTCAAGAACAGCTGCTTAAGGCATTAATCCAGACCGGAAAACCGATTATTGTTGTATTAATGGCCGGAAGCGCAATTGATTTAAGGTATGCAGATAATCAAGCCGCAGCAATTCTTAATGTATGGTATCCAGGAGCAAGAGGAGGAAAAGCAGTTGCTGACTTATTGTTTGGAAAGCTTTCACCAAGTGGAAAGCTTCCGATCACCTTCTATCAATCAACAGAGGAGCTCCCTGCATTTACAGATTACTCCATGAAGGGAAGGACATATCGGTATTTAGAACAGCTTCCTCTATATCCTTTTGGGTATGGACTGACCTATGGAAATGTTGAAGTTATAGAGGCTTCTCTGCTATATAAGAAAGACAGAGAAGGTGATCTATTGATAGAGGTAAAGGCAGTTAATAAGGGCACTTATGATACAGATGAAGTACTTCAGGTATATATTAAGGATGAGGAGTCTAAATATGCTGTAAGAAATACAAGTCTTTGTGCTTTTCATAGGATGTCAATAAAGGCCGGAGAGACAATATCAGTACAAATACCAATAAGAAATAGGGCAATGACCATAGTAGATGAGGAAGGAAAGCGTTATATCAATAGCACTAGATTTACTCTATTTGTAGGTACCTCCCAACCAGATGAAAGAAGCTTTAAGTTAACAGGAAAGAAGTCGCTTCAAATAGGGATTCAGTTAGAGGGCAAAAAGACAGAAGCATCTATCCTTTCAAACTATAAGTAATTCTACATGATTTTATATAAAATAGCTTAAATACAACATTTCATTACATAAGATACTCTATTAAAATAAAAAGGGGTAAATAGTAAGGAGGAGAAAAAACATGGAAATACAACACTTGACAGATAAATCGTTTTCCCAGTATGGGAGAGTCATTGACGGATTTGATCTTGCAGATCTGATGAAGGGCATGGAGACGACACCACTTCCAGACGATGTAATCTATGTTCCATCCGAAGCTGAATTAGAGGAGCTTCCAGTAGCCAAAGAGTTTAAAAACCGTTTATACGGAGGACTTCCAATTCAGATTGGATATTGCAATGGAAATAACCATAAGCTGAATGCGGTAGAATACCACAGATCATCTGAGGTAAATGTAGCAGTAAGCGATATGATTTTGTTATTAGGAAGACAGCAGGATATTACACAAAATTTTACCTATGACACATCTAAAATCGAAGCATTTTTAGTACCGGCAGGGACTGCAATCGAAGTATATGCAACGACACTTCATTACGCACCATGCAATGCGAATGACACAGGATTTCGCTGCGTAGTAGTCCTTCCAAAAGAGACAAATGAAGAGATTACTTTTTCTTTAAAGAAAGAGGGAGAAGACAAATTAATGACTGCCAAAAATAAGTGGCTGATTGCCCATAAAGAGGCAGCAATAGAAGGCGCATTTAATGGACTGATTGGTGAAAATATCAGTTTATAAATAGAAAGAGAGGAAATAAGAATGAGTAATATGCCAGAATTAAAAATCGGTGTTGTTGCAGTCAGCAGAGACTGTTTTCCAGAAAGCTTATCTGTAAATAGAAGAAAGGCATTGGTAGAAGCTTATCAAACAAAATACGGAAAAGATACCGTATATGAATGTCCGGTTTGTATCGTAGAAAGCGAAATCCATATGGTACAGGCTCTTGAAGATATTAAACAAGCAGGATGTAATGCTTTAGTCGTATACCTTGGAAACTTCGGACCTGAAATTGCAGAAACATTACTTGCAAAACACTTTGACGGACCAAAGATGTTTGTTGCAGCTGCAGAAGAAACAGGAGACAGCCTTCTTGATGGCCGTGGAGATGCTTACTGTGGTATGTTAAATGCAAGCTATAATTTAAAGCTTCGTAACATCAAAGCGTATATCCCAGAATATCCAGTAGGAACTGCAGAAGAATGTGCAGATATGATTCATGACTTTGAACCAATCGCTCGTGCAGTCATCGCCCTAAATGACTTAAAGATCATCAGCTTTGGCCCACGTCCATTAAACTTCTTAGCATGTAATGCACCAATTAAACAATTATACAACCTTGGCATTGAAATTGAGGAAAACTCCGAACTTGATTTATTTGAAGCATTCAATAAACATGAAGGCGACGAAAGAATTCCAGAGGTAGTAAAAGACATGGAAGCAGAACTTGGCGCTGGCAATAAGAAACCAGAAGTACTTGCTAAGCTTGCTCAATATGAATTAACATTAAAAGACTGGATCAAAGATCATAAAGGATATCGTAAATATGTTGCAATCGCAGGCAAGTGCTGGCCAGCATTCCAGACTCAGTTTGGTTTCGTACCATGTTACGTAAACAGCCGTCTGACAGCTCAAGGCATCCCAGTATCCTGTGAAGTTGATATCTATGGAGCACTAAGCGAATTCATCGGAGCTGTTGTAAGTGAAGATGCAGTAACCTTATTAGACATTAACAACTCTGTTCCAGCAGATATGTATGAGCAGGATATTAAAGATAAGTTTGCATATACTCAGCAAGATACTTTCATGGGCTTCCACTGCGGTAATACTGCATCATCCAAACTTTCCTTCTGCGAAATGAGAAACCAAAAAATCATGGCAAGATCTCTTCCAGTAGAAGTAACAAACGGAACCTTAGAAGGAGATATCGTTCCTGGAGACATTACCTTCTTCCGTTTACAAAGTACGGCAGATGCTAAATTACGTGCTTACATCGCACATGGTGAAGTGCTTCCAGTAGCAACAAAATCCTTTGGTTCCATCGGTATCTTTGCAATTCCAGA
>JAUNRX010000122.1 GCA_030539495.1 bacterium
AAGCTGCGTTGGTACGAATCTTACCTAGGTAATTTGACATACCTCCGACATTTTCTGCAATCGACATATTATTATCATTTAAGATAATGATCATATTGCTTTTTAATCTGGCTGCATTATTTAATGCTTCAAATGCCATACCGCCAGAAAGCGCTCCATCTCCAATGACTGCGACAACGGTATTGTCCTTTCCTTGGATGTCTCTTGCTTTGCAGAGACCTAATGCAGCAGAAATAGAAGTCGAACTATGGCCAGTATCAAAACTGTCACAGTCGCTTTCACTTGTTCTTGGGAATCCGCTCATGCCTTCATATTTACGAAGGGTTGCGAAATTCTCTTTTCTTCCTGTAAGTACCTTATGTGTGTATGCCTGATGTCCAACATCCCATACAATTTTATCTTCTGGTAGATTAAGCGCTAGATGAAGTGCCATCGTAAGTTCTACCACACCTAGATTGGATGCCAAATGGCCCCCAGTCTTGCTTATATTCTGAATAAGGAATCTGCGAATTTCCTTCGCTAATGCTCTGTATTCTTCCGGATCAATATCTTTGATATCATTTGCTTTTTGAATTTGATCTAATATCCTTGGCAAAACTACACCTTCTCTTTCTATCACAAGTGCAACTTAATGTTTTCTTGTAATCAAATAGACTAGTAATTGATATAAGAAATCTTCCTTGTCCGTATACTTCTCTAATAACGATAAACTTAAGTTTGTATACTCCTCTACCTTTACACCTGCTTGTTCCAGTCCGAATAAAGTAACGTATGTTGTCTTATTGTTCTTTTCGTCGCTATGAATTGGTTTTCCTAGCTCTTCTATCGTTGAAGTAACATCTAAGATGTCATCTTGAATTTGAAATGCCAATCCGACATGTCTTGCAACCTGCTCAATGTCATTTACCTTAGCATCGTCAGCTCCTGCAAGGATTGCTCCTATCATCATGGAAGCTTCAATTAATGCGCTGGTTTTTAAATGATGAATAAATTCAAGCTTTTCTTCCGTTAATGGCTGTCCTTCTGATTCCACGTCAACTACCTGACCGCCGATCATTCCAAACACACCTGCCTTTTTACTTAGCACGGTAAATGCTTTTGCCGTCTTAAGTAAACTGGAAGTTTCCTCAAATGCCTTTGTAGCAGTCTCAAATGCATAGTTTAATAATGCATCGCCAGCTAAGATACCCATTGCTTCTCCGAATACGATATGAGTCGTCTTTCTTCCTCTTCGATATTCGTCATTGTCCATGGCTGGAAGGTCATCATGTACTAAAGAGTACGTATGGATCATTTCCATTGCTGCCATAAACGGATGCAATATGGCTTCATTCGTTCCACCAAATAGACGATATGTTTCCTGCATAAGCATTGGACGGAGTCGTTTCCCACCCGCCTCAATGCTATAATTCATTGCTTCAAATACTGTCTTTTGGTAGCCTTCTTGTTTTGGAAGATAACTATAAATAATTTTCTCTATGTCATTCTTTTTTACATTTAGTTCATTCAAAAGTTCCATACTTCCTCCGGTAACCGTTTGACTTTACTTATTGCCTTCTGACATTTGCTTTTCATTCAAGACAACCAGTTTCTTTTCTACTTTATCAATTGAATCATTACATTCTTTTAATAATTTCATTCCATCGTTAAATAGCCCAAAGGATTCCTCTAAACTAATATCGTCTTTCTCTAACTGAGACATAATTTCATCTAGTTTCTGAAATGATTGTTCTAATGTTTTTTTTGCTGCTGCCATTAGTTTCTCCTCCTTTTTGCAAGATCGGTAACTGTTGCCTTGATGTCCCCGTCCACTACTTGAATCGTAATCGTATCATTTACTTTTACTTGTCCAATCTTAGTAACAGTTTTCTCATTTTCGTCCGATACATATGCAAAGCCTTTATTTAACTTGTTAATTGGAGACAGACCATTCATCTTCTCCATATAAATTGCTAACTTGTGTCTGCTGTCTTTGATCTTCATAGACATTACTGTCTGCAATTTATCTTCCATATCCATCAGATACTGGCGTTTCTGCAAGATCTGATTGGATGGATTCTTAAACTCCAAGCGTAGCTTATAGCGTTCTGTAATATTACGGTATTCTGTCACCTTACGTTTCATCAGACGATTAAGTTCCGTCTGATAAGCCGTAATGGAGTTCATTACATCGAGAATATTACATACTGCAAGTTCTGCTGCCGCTGATGGAGTTGGTGCACGTAAATCACTGACATAATCAGCAATCGTCGTGTCCGTTTCATGTCCTACTGCAGATATGATCGGAGTCTTACAATTATAAATCGCCCTAGCAACTTCTTCTTCGTTGAATCCCCACAGATCTTCAATAGAACCACCACCACGTCCTACAATAATTATATCCAGATCCATGGCATCTAACGTCTGTATTCCCTTAATGATTGAACTTTTTGCCTGTTCTCCCTGCACAATGGCTGGAAATAGGATTAATTCTACATAAGGATTACGTCTCGTACTAATATTAATAATATCTTGAATTGCTGCACCGGTACTAGCGGTTACAATTCCGACTTTTTTCGCATAATAAGGAATTGGCTTCTTATGGGATTCATCAAATAGGCCTTCTTCATCCAGCTTTTTCTTCATACGCTCAAAGCGTTCATAAAGCTGGCCTGTCCCATCTAAGCTAATCTCTCTAGCATACATCTGGTATTTGCCATCACGTTCGTAGACACTTACATTTCCCCTTACAACCACACTATGGCCTTCTTCCATACGGAAGCTTAAGCCACTGCGGTTTCCAGCAAACATAACACAAGCCATCTGGCTCTTTGTGTCCTTTAACGTAAAGTAAATATGTCCGGATGTATGATATTTTAGATTGCTAACTTCGCCTTTCATGGAGATATTATTAAGGGCGTAATCATTAGCAAACATATTTTTTATATATGAATTTATCTGCCAAACAGAATATGCCTTCTCCATACTACATACCCCTCTATTTGTTTGCTACTTTAGCTAAGATACCATTGATAAAGCTTGCAGATTGGTCTTCACCGTATTTCTTTGCAAGTTCAACTGCTTCGTTGATTGCAACTCCGGTTGGGATATCCTCGTCATCTACGATTTCATACACTGCAAGTCTAAGGATTGTTAAATCAGTCTTACCTAAACGGCTTAATTTCCAACCAGCACTTGCTGCTTCGATACTAGCATCGATTTCATCGATTTTTTCAATGATCTTTGCAAATTTAGCTCTTAAATACTCTAAATCAGTTGCCTTTGGTTGTTCCAAAGTGTTGAAATACATATCTATTTGCTCATTTAATTCAGTTTGATTGTGAAACTCCTTTCGGAATAACATACGGAATAAATGTTCTCTTAATTCTCTTCTACTCATCTTGTTTTTCTGCCTCCAGCGTGAATTGCTATTCATTAAGACGTAACCTGAGTCCTTGTTGAAAGGCTCTTTTACGTATAAACAACCCTTAAATAATAATTATTCAAGGGTTGTTATCATTATACACTATTTAATTACTATTAGAAAGTGTGAAATTAATAATTATTCGTTTTTCGTTATTTGGTCTTTTCCATAGTAACACTTGCGATTCTTACGTTGACTTCTTCAACAGTAAGACCAGTCATGTTTTCGATGGCGCTCTTAACCTTTTCCTGTACTTGTTCACAAGTCTTTGGAATGCTATAGCCATATTGTAAAACTAAGCTCATATCAACAGTAACGACATTGTTAACAACCTCTACTTTAATGCCTTTACCCAGATTTTTCTTTCCAAGCTTACTAATAATTTCGTTTGTTACATTGCCGATTAATGATGCAACACCTTTAACATCCGTTGCAGCTAGCCCTGCAATGATTGCAACTACATCATCTGCGATCTGAACTTCTCCAATATTATTAGATTCATATATTTTCACATTTTCTTTGTTCTCTAGTTCTTTGCTCACAATCATAACCTCCTGTGTTACTAATCTAGGATTATTATATCAAATCTGCAAGTATTTGCAAATAAAATTATTTCTCCATCATTCTCTTACTGTATGTATATAGTATCGCCATCAATTCTTGCGCTTATTCTGTCTTTGTTGAATTTGTATCTGTAGAAGTTTTTTCGGAGCTGTCTTTGCTTGTAGAATCCTTAGTATCTTTATTTGTTGTATCTTTGGAAGTATCCTTAGATTCTGTGGATTCTTTCTTTGTATCTGCATTCTTTTCTGTACTTGCTGCATTCTTTGCGTCTGTGTTAGTCGTCTCTTTAATTGTTCCCTCTTCTGTAGCTGCATCTGCAGATTCTGAAACGGTTACAGGAGAAATCACGATATTCTTTGCTGAAATACCTGTTTTTCTCTTTACTACATCTTCAATCTGAGCAATCTGCTGCTCGGTTAGATTATTTGCATTTACAATAACTTCTACTTTTCCATCATTAATTGTTACTAAAGATTCTGGAAACCCCTTTGCTTCTAATAAGGACTCTGTTACAGATTCTTTTTCCTTAATATCCGTAAGTTCAACCAGCTGATTGATGGCATCTTGTTTCTGAGCGTCTTTTAATTTATCGTTTTCAGCGATCTGGCGTAAGGTCTCTTCATTCTTTGCCCTTGTTTGTTCACGTTTTAATTTATTAGACACAAAATAATCGGAAGATATTTTGTTATTTGCCAATACTGCTTCTCCAGCCTCTGACTTTCCGCTGGTTGTTTCCGATGCGGACTTATCCCCATCATTGGTTGCCTGTGCATTCTCTAACTCTAATTCATTCTCAGGAATTTCAGCGTTTGCCTCTACTCCTCCATTACCTGCATTGTCACCCAGCTTTCCTCTTGTGAAGTTCAGATATCCTGCTACAATAATCATAATAGCTAATGCTGCAATAATAACCTGATTCTTTTTGAATATATTCTTCAAATTTTTCATGATAATCCTCCTCATACTTATTTATTCATCTTCATCACCTTTATCTTATGGGCAGGCACATTAAATAATACCTGTACTGCAGCTACTACCTCGCTTTTCATAACTTCATTATTTCCACCGTCCGCAATTACTAAAATTCCTTCTATCTCAGGTTCTAATTCCTTCAAAGTATAAGGCGAAGATACTCCTGACTCAGATTGCTGAAATACCGTTTTATCTTCACTGTTTGAACTACTGTTCTTACGGCTTCCACCTGCACTATCCTCTTCTTCTGTTTTTGACTCTTCCTTGTTCTGATCCTTCAATACGACAGACTCTCTGGAAGACTTAACGGTAATCATCACCTCCACTTGCCCCATATCTTCTACCTTCATCAGTACCTGCTTTAATCTATTCTCTAAAGTCTCTATATATTCATCCGTTTGATTAGAATTTTGAACATTTTGAGTGGACGTGCTTGTTGTTTTCTTCGTGTTTTTGGTTGTACCGGTAAGGCTGCTTAAGCTGTCCGACAATACAATCAAAATGATAATTCCAACTGCAAGCACGATCACAATCTTTGGCAAACCGATTCGTTTTAATTTTTCTGTAAAATCAAATGAGAAGTCAAATCCCTGTTTTCCTACATTCTTCTTCTCTTTTTCAAGACTGCTTGTCTTTGTCTTTGCTCTTTCTCCCACCATGACTTTATCGCTTGCTTGGTCCTCCTTGCTTCTGTCGAACATCTTGTTTCCTCCCATCTATCTCATGCTGCATACGCTCTATCTGTCAGTTGATCTTGACGTTGATATAATCCTCCGATATGCCATAAAGAGCTGACAGTTCTTCCTTCACCGTTAGTTCCTCTACCGTATCGTATTTATCACCTACATTTGTATCCGATTCTCTGGATGCTTTTTCACTGTTGTTGATATCAACCTTATCAATCACTACCTTGTCAACCTCATCGATCGTCGAGGAATTTTGCTTTTCCTTCTCTTCTCCTTTGGACGCTGTCAGCTTAATGGACTGCACCTGTCCGCACTCCTCTGCCGTGACATCTTCATTTATTCCTATATCTACTTGCCTTAATGCAAGATTATGTGACTTTAATTCTTCTTCAATCTGATTTTGTATGGTTCCTTTATATTCTTTTAACACAATCTTCTTATAACTGTCATCCGCACTATTTAGCTGTTCGGTCATATCCGATGCATTGATCTTATATAGGTTTTTATGAAAGTACTGATCCACCTTCTGATTGGAATTGATAATCTTAAGAATTGGCGTCACCACGATAATGATCAAGACCAGTCCGACAAAGATATTGATATATTTCTTATAACTGCTTTGTCCCAAAAGATTGGAGAGCACCGTGATCAACAGCATAAATATAATAATGTTTTTTACTGCCTGATAAATATATTCCATCTTTGTCCTCACCTCACATACTTAAGTTGGTCGATGCTGCAATCAATGCAATGGAAAGCATAAATAACAATAATGCTATAAACACCGTTGATAATAATAATTTTGCTGAATTTGCCGCCGTACTTAAACATCCTATAATTCGCTTATCTGAGATTGGCTGGACAATTGCGGAACCAAGCTTGTAGGTAAGGGTAAAACAAGCTAACTTTACAAGAGGAACAATACAGATGGTCAAGATTACGACCAGACCTGCTACACCAATTGCATTTTTCACAACCACGCTGGCTCCAAGCACCGTCTCGGTAACTCCGTTTATTGCATTTCCAATCCCGGGGATTACGCTGGTTCCTTTGATAAATGCGGATCGTTTCACCTTGTCCGCCATTGGTACGATTAAGCCTTGGATTGCATTAAATCCGATGACAAATGCTAATAACGTCTTCAGCGTCCAGTTAATAATTGTCTCAATCAGCTCTGCCAGCTTTGACAACATGTCCTCTTTGCTCACGAAGTTTGCTAAGGAAAGTACAAAATAGATATTGATCAGCGGCAAGATCATTTTCATCAGGATAAAATCAATTACTGTAAAGGTTGCCAAGGTAGCTTCATAATAGAATAACGAGGTCTTTGCCCCGGTACTTACCGCAATGGACAGCATATAGGTCGGCATCAGTACTTTCATAAAGCTTAATAATGCTTCCAAAACGTTAGCTGCTACTTTGGTTGCCATGAAAAAAGAACTGGTCAGTATGGAAAACATCAGTAAATAGGTAATATAAAAGGCGGTCTCCGATACTTGGTTGTTCTTAAATATATTTGCAAAATTAGTAAAGACAGCTGCAAGTACCGCAATCGCTAGCAATTGTAACAATACTGTCTTATTCGTCAAAACTTCACTGAAAAATGCACTCATAAGCTCTTTTAAAACATTGGTTATGGAAAGTCCTTCTTCTCCTTTTGCAAGTTTGGAGACATAACCTGAGAAATCAAAGTCCTTGTCCTCTCCCATAACCTCATCAATGACTTTATCGATATCCGAGTAATCTACATCATTTAACAGATCGTCTACATAAGCATCCGAGCTCTCTTCTTTCTTCTCTGAACTGCTTTTCGTATTTGGCTTACTCGTCACCTTCGGCCTGCTCGTTTGATCGGGCTTACTCGTTGCATTGGGTGCTGATGTCTCAGCATAAGCTTTTGTGCTCGATAATGTTAAAACTAGAAAGATTGCAAGAAAGATTAGTAAAATTCGTTTTCGCATCGTTTCACCTACTTATGCTAAGAAATCATTGATTAAATCTAATAATGCCAATAGGATTGGCATACTGATAGATAAAATGGTAAGCTTTCCAACCAATTCGATCTGGCTCGCTATTGCTCCATGCCCCGCATCCTTACACAAGCTGGATGCAAATTCTGCAATATAGGTAATTCCTACGATCTTTAACAGGATGTTTAAGTAGGTCGGGTTAATATTGATATAGCTTTCAATCCGATTGATTCCATCCACGATCACCTGGAGTTTACTTGTCCCTAAAAACAGAATTATGATACATGCTGCCAGACTAATATAGGTCCCATACTCACCTCGTTGGCTTTTAAACTGTGTTGCAAGTACGATTGCAACTACACCTATAATAGCGACTTTGACCATAGAAGCCTCCTTAAATCTATAGTGAAAATAGATTTTTTATTGTTTCGAACAACTCCGAGATATAAGGAACAATCCAAAGCAAAACCAAGATCAGTCCCGCCAATGTGGTTAAGAACGCTTGCTCCTCTCTGCCTGAATGTTTTAGCACTTGACTGACTACAGATACTAAGATACCTACAGCAGCAATTTTAAATATAAGAGTAATATCCATTGCCTTCCTCCTCACATTCTAAAGCCCTTATATTAGTACAACTGTAATAAAAATACCGCATAGTACTCCTAGCAGATTGTAGAGTCTGGTTTTCTCTTTTTCGGTCCGGATTGCATCCGAAAGTTCTAATTCTAACTGTTCCAAATATAGATCAATGGATTTCAGCTGCATGCTTTTATCCATAAACCCAAGCGTGTCTCCTAACTTCTTAAGCAGTTCCTTGTCCGTATCGGTCAGAAAGTTCTCATTCATATTCGTTTGAATTGCTTTGTCCCAAATTTCAGCAAATGGAATCCCGTCCAACTTTCGAAGCTCCGCTGCAACTTGAGTAAAAAATTCTCGAAACCGGTCATTGCTTCTTCGTGACAACATCTCAATTGCCTCAGGCAATGGCGTACTGCTGTATTCAATGTCGCCACGAAGCAGGAAGATATATTTTTTCAGTACCTTCAAATCCTTAACACGACCTTTTGTCATCGTGCTAAAATACAAGCCGATTGCAGTGGATGAACCAATTACTAAGAGTGCTCCTATCATCTTAATCATTTCCTCACCCCTTTATTTAGTCTGCATGATATAAAACGGTACCTCTTTCGTCATAAATCTCTTCCAGGTTCCCAACAGAACCTTGGTTATTTAAAATAATATATCGTTCAAAGATTTTCTCACGCACAAGGCGCCCCAAAATCGGTTTATTTTTAATGTCATCAATCGTGCTTCCATGTACTGTGGCAATCAATTTGCATCCACAGTTTATAACATACTCTATGGCCTCAATGTCTTCTCTAGAACCAACTTCGTCAACTGCTATTATGCTAGGCGACATGCTACGAACAAGCATCATCATGCCGGCTACCTTTGGACAACAGTCTAAGATATCAGTACGGATACCAAGTTCATTTTGTGGAATGCCCATATAGCAGGCACCAATCTCACTTCTCTCATCGACAACGCCGACGGTCATACCAGGAATCGTACTAAGTCCATTGGATAATTGTCGTATTAAGTCTCTTAAAAGTGTAGTCTTTCCACACCTTGGCGGGGAAATGATCAAAGTATGGTAGATACTGTCATCCTGAACGATATATGGCATTACCTTATTGCCACACCCCTTGATCTGATGGCTAAGCCGTATATTGATAAAGGAAATATGCTTGATATTCTTAATTCGATCGGCCTCCAAGATTGTCTTTCCGGCAATCCCCACTCGATGGCCTCCTTGTATGGTAATAAATCCTTGTCGAATCTCATCTTCAAAGGCATATAGAGAATAATTGCTTATGTATTCCATCGTTTCACGGACTTCATTTTGTGTAACAATATACGCATTATTTCGATTAGTCGACAATTCATAATTCCGACTGATAAAAAACTCCGTATTATTGTATATTACGATTAAAGGACTATTTACACGAAGACGTATTTCCTGAAGCAAGTCATAGTCAAAATCAACATTACCTATGACCTTTCTTAAATTAATCGAGAAGATCTTTAAGATTTCATCGCGTTTGTCCATGGTTTTTCCACCTTTCTATATTTTGATACGATAGGTACAAGCCCTCCTGCCTAAAATCTTATTTAAATATATGAGCGGAATAAAATATTATGCTATGTATTCTTTACAAACCGCCGTCCCATGTATTAGAATGGCTTAAATATGTTACAAAAAGGTTTATAAATTAATTCAAAAAAGGATTTAACTAACGAAAGGATGAGCATATGAAACGATATGGTTTAATTGGTGAACACCTTGGACACAGCTACTCCAAAGTAATTCACGAACAACTTGCTGATTATACGTACGATTTAATTCCCCTTACAAAAGAAGAATTCCATAATTTTATGAGCAAAAAAGAATTCTCCGGCATCAATGTCACAATTCCTTATAAATGCGATGTCATCCCTTATCTTGATCACTTAGACGAAAGCGCCTCCCACGTAGGTGCCGTCAACACAATCGTCAACAAAGATGGCATCTTAACCGGCTACAACACAGACTACTCCGGCTTTATCTACACCCTAAAAGCCCACGACATCAAGATCAAGGATGAAAAAGTCCTAGTCCTAGGTTACGGCGGTGCCAGCAAAGCAATCCTAGCCGCATTAAAAGATATGCAGGCAAAAGAAATCACAGTAGCAAACCGAAGCCAAAAAGATAACGTGGTAACCTATGAAGAAGCAATCACAAATCACAATGATGTGACAGTAATCATCAATACAACTCCGGTCGGAATGTATCCAAACACAGATGCCTCTCCCATAGACCTATCTCACTTCAACAACCTATCCGCAGTAGTAGACATCATCTACAACCCACTAAAGACCAAACTACTGCTGCAAGCCGAACGCCGAAACATCACTGCTGTAAACGGCTTAGAAATGCTAATCGCCCAAGCAAAAGACGCCTGTGAATACTTTATAGACACCAAAATTGAAGACAATCAAATCCCAAAAATCCTAGCTACGCTAGAACAAGAACTTAAATAACGAGAAGAAACACGCTTTGCGAATTTCTCTCGTTATCGCGACAGTCACCAAGGTAATGCTAGCATTACCTTGGCTCGTTGTTCGCGTAAATTAGAAAAAGGAATCCCATATCCGTAACATACGAATATAAGATTCCTTTTTTATTTATTCACCAAAATACTTACTTGACCTCCACGAAAGGGTCCGGGGAACTCCTTCCCCGTTCTTTTCCCCCACACTGCATTTAGAGCAAAATTCACTTTTGCTCGGCCACACTCTCCCTGCGACCTCCACGAAAGGGTCCGGGGAACTCTTCCCCGTTCTTTCCACCACACTACC
>JAUNRX010000123.1 GCA_030539495.1 bacterium
TGTTCAGTTATCAATGTTCTGTGTTTGTCGTTCTTACCGAAGCGACTTGTTTAGTATAGCACGATAAAAAGAAGCTGTCAACGGTTTTTTCATCTTTTTCTCAAAAATTCCGACAATTTGCACAATTGCCCTAACAGTTTACACTTTATGCCTTATTCCCAGTCATAGATATAGCATGTGCACAGCTCTCTTATATTATTCATACTATTTACATAATAATATATTTTTAATAGCCTTTTCTAACACAACTGGTTATAGTAGAATATGTATATCGTTTACATTACAAATGTGTCTTAATATAGAAAGGAAGCACTATGCAAAAACTAAACAATAAAGAAACAATTCTATTATATAATATAAAGAATAAACCATACACTCCTAAACTAAAGGCTATTCTATTACGTTTAGGTATCCGTATCAAAGTGATCAACACAGAGCAATACCAGTTACCAATCAAAGACCTTTTATCCAACAGCGCTTCAAGTACAGCTGTAGTTACTGCTCCTTTAGCCGAAACCCCTGCTGCCTTTGAAGATGAAATGATGGTTATGGCCGGACTTACAAACACTAGATTAGATATCTTCTTAGCTGCTCTTAGAAAAGAAGGTATTCGCATCCCTCTAAAAGCAGTCTTAACTCCGCATAACAGCACTTGGACTTCTTATGCACTACATGATGAATTAGTTCTTGAACATGCTAAAATGCAAGAACTAGAAAAATAAAAGAAGTGGGCTTAGCCCACTTCTTTTATTTTTGCACTGATTTTGTTGGTGTTGCCGGATATTTACTTGTATCAAAATCATGAGAGTTACTATGATTCCTAGAGTAATTTAGTAGCCAACTATCTGTTACAAGATCAAAATTATCACCGCCACCGACCCTAGGTGTCGTATCAAAATGATACCATCCCTGGTCTGGTACATATACTAAATTCCAGTAATGAGTACTTTCATATCCTGGATTCTTCTGTACGCGCATGCTTTGAACCCCAGATCGATAGAGAAGTTCTTGCGCTACAGAGTAATAGGTAAAGCAATCTCCTGTCTTTCTTCTTAATCCATTATTGGCTGCTTGGACCCAATCTATCTTGTCTGATGTATTACTATAACTAAAGTTACTGCGAATCCATTTATAGATCGCTGTACATTTCTGCTGCGTAGACATATCTTCTTTAATAATTTTCTTTACTACCTGGTCCGCTAATTTGTCCACCTTATCCGGCTCAGTATAATTAGCTTCCTTCTCAGCAACCGTATACGTAGTAGTCATCTTAGACGATCTGTTCCCTGCTCGATCATAAGCATAGTACACAACCTTATAACTTCCCGTCTTCGACATATCTACAGCCGAGTAATCTGCCACTACTCTAGGATGAACATCCCTCTCATCTGATGCCGCAACATAACGATAGTAATCTACCTCTTCCTCTTTTTGATCTGTATAGAGTGTCACTTCGAATGCATTAACTACCTCTGGCTTTGACTTATCTGATGTGAGCTTCTTATTCTTTACATCTGAAAATAAATCAATGGCTGCAACCTTATCATTTAATACAATAAATCGAAGTTCTGTATTATCAATCTTACAGGTATAAATTCCATTCTTGCCTTTTTCCAACTTATCTCCATATGTACCTTCTAACTCTGATTTTGACGAACCAATTTTAATTCCTTCGGCGGTTGCAATACTATCCTTCCTTAAGGAGATGCTCTCAATATAATCTTTTGTATCACCTGGATATGTTACCAAGGTTAACGCATCATACGTATAGATCTTTTCCTCTCCTACGAACGCCTTGCTTGTTACTGTTTCTTCTTTTCTTGCATCACCTAATGATGATATTACTGCGGCAACATCATCATCAACCGATATTTTCTTTTCATTATACTCTAAACTATATTTCTTTGCCTCGGGAGCTTCCGTCTGAATTACTGGAACTTCTGAAGTTTTCGTTGGTTCAGGTGTTGCCGATCCTGCTTTTGAAGATGCGGTATTGCTGACCTCCGCCATAACTGGAGCATGCGTTGTCGATGTTTCTGCTTTTCCTGAGCATCCTGCAAGAACGACTGCGCACAGTAAGACTAAACCTTTTCTTTTCATAAGCGTCACTCTTTTCTCCTTTATCCAATTCTAAAAATCTTTTCTCCCCATAAACGAGAAAACACAGCAGAACGATTATATTTCTGCTGTATTTTATCGGTCATTATTATTTTGTAGTTGTTTTCGTAGCATTGGATGAGTAATCAATCTCATCAATGGTAGTTCCATCTGTAGAAATGAATTTTAAAGACATATTATCTTTTGTATATTCATATCCACCCGTCTCATCTGCTTTTGCATCACCATATGCTTTTTTCATTGCATCAATAGTATCGCCAACTTTTATGCCTTCTTTTGTAGAAACCGTATTATCTTTTAAATACACATAGCTAATGTAATCCACATCATCTTTAGGATATGTTCCTACTACAAATGCTTTGCCATACTCATATGTTTTATCAAGTCCCTTAAAGGCGCAACTTGCTGCTTCAAAGTATTTATAATTTGTACCTAATGCTTTAATTACATCATCTGCTTTTACATCCATAGCAACCTCTACATTATTTGTAGAAAATACATATCCTTTTGCTGCAGAAGAAACTTCTTTTGATTCCTCTTTTGAATTACCGCTTCCGCAAGCAACCAAGCTAAATATCATAGTACATGCTAAAACAATTCCAACTATCTTTTTCATTAATTCCATCTACCTTTCTATATTCTGTCACTTAATAGCTAACGACTTTCCCATACTCTTTCAACTCGTTATATTGGTCTAATTTCATATCCTCATAAAACTTAATCTTTTCCTCATACACCGACTTATATTCTTCTTCATTTCTATGATCTTTTAAATCATACTTATCTGTTAACCATTTTCCAAAATAATTAGTTAACTTCTCAGCACCATCCAAGTTCATATGAAGTCCACCGTCGTATGTATCTTTGTTAAAGTCAATTCCCGCTTCCTTCGTACAGTCTAGGAAATTGATATATTGCACATCGTTACGTTCTGCATAACTCTTCATCTGCTCGTCCCACTGTTGATACCAGTATGGGTATAAGCTTGGTGCTTTAATTAACACCAACTGAATGTCGTTATCCTTACATAACTTCACCATCTTATCCAGATACTTATAAGAATTATCACCAAATTGATAGTTGCTTAATGCTTTACCTGTAGGCACATTCTCAGCTGCCTTTGTATCTACTCTCATATAATAGCCATTATGTGAGATTTGTTTGGAAGAAAACATATACTTCACATCATTTGCATTTAACTCACTCCATCTGGAATGGTAACGCAATAATGGAAATACATATGATATAAAACTTTCTCCCTCACACATCGATGCATTAATGGCATCAATCTTACTCTTTGACCAACGCATACCATCTAAACTCATTCGATTATATGCTTCCTTTTGTGGTTCATCATATTTCATGGATAATACATTAAATACTACTACCTTAGGTTTTTCATAACGAAGCGCATCCTCTAATAAATAGTACGACTGCCAAATCAGCTGTTGTGCACTTCCTCTAATATAAGAAGTTACTCCATAATCCTGCCACAGCTTGATTGGCGAAAAGTTTTCATACACTTCACAATCGCCTACAAATAAGACATCATGGTCAGTCGTCTCGTTGTAGTATTCCGAAATAAGAGAACCTTCTACTACATCATCTACATACTTTGGCATTAATAGTCTTTGCAAGAGGAATAGCGTAACCCCTACAAACACAGCTACCAAAGAATATCTAATTACTTTTTTCTTCATGACTGCCTCCTAGAACTGATTGTAAATAAACTGACTAGAATCATATCCGATACCATAAGCACCAAATATAATGATTGCAAGGAATAATCCATAGTAAATCATATAACGAACTACCGGAGGTTTCGTTGCAATTTGATCGCGAACATTGCCCTTTCCTATTAACTGAAGGTTACTTACTAGGATAAACAAGAGAACGGCAACTGCCACAACAACATAATCGGAACTTGTCAGTCCAATCTGAAGTAAGGAGCCATCTACAAATATGGATGGATTGAATCTTGTAAACATCTCACCCCACATACGGAAGGTAAGAGGGACATCACGGTAACAGTCAAACGAACGTAAACAACTCATAAGTAAGAAAGTTCGCATAATACAGAAGAAACGATACCACCATTTTGGTTTAACGGCCGGAAACTTTGCATGAAACTTCTCATACAATGGTTTCAATTCTTCTGATACCAAGATTACAAGACAGTTCATTAACCCCCATACAATAAAGTTCCATGCAGCTCCATGCCAAAAACCTGTAATAAACCATACAACGATGGTCGCAATATAGACAGGAATTCGCTTTCCTACTGCATCTCCAAATCTCTTACGGGAATTCTTTGATAACTTTAACATTGGCTGGCAAACACTGATTGGATAGAATAGATATTCCTTAAACCAAGAACCCAGTGAAATATGCCAACGGTTCCAGTACTCAACAATATTCTTTGAGAAGTATGGCTGTAAGAAGTTTTCCTTCACCTTAATTCCAAATACTTCGGCAATACCAATTGTAATATCAATACCACCGGTAAAGTCACCATATAACTGTCCAGCATATAAAATCATACCAACTAAGACATAGGCTCCTGTATATACCGAGGCATCCGAATATAATGTCTTAACCGCAACCAGCAAACGATCCGCAACTACTACTTTCTTAAAATATCCCCACATAATACGTTGCAAGCCATAGCTTACCTGTTTTGCATCGTAGGCATGTTCCCTAAACATAGTCTGTGCTAAATCATCAAATCTACTGATCGGTCCTTGAATTAACTGAGGGAAGAAGGAGACAAACAATGCCACCTTGCCAAAATTCTTCTCTGCTTTGTATTTTCCTCGATATACATCGATAATATATCCCATAGTCTGGAATGTATAAAAGGAAATTCCTAATGGAAGAGCAAATCGAAATAATCCAAACTCCGGATTCGCTCCAAATGTATGTAAGATAGAACTAAAATTTGTTATTGTAAAGTCAGCATATTTTATAACTGCTAATATGCCAAAGTTAAACACCAAACAGCCAACCAGCCATCTCCATGTCACTTTCTTTATGGATGCCTTATACTCTTTTCTGGCCGTACGGTCAATCTTACCTTTGTTCGCAGCAAGATATGCCGATTGTTCCTCGTATTTTGCATCGATCCTTCGACTGACAATATAGGTAGATATGGTGGTTGCCAGTATATAAGCAATATATTTTACACCGCTTAGTGCATAAAATATATAACTAAATCCAAGTAGTACTTTCCACTGATATTTCTTTGGCACAATATAGTAAATTACAAATGCTATCGCAATAAACGCTAAAAATTCATATGATGTAAATAGCATAATAAACCCCTATTATTCTTCGTCTTCTAATCGTTCAATCAAGCTCCATAATGCTTTTGCTGAGTTAAAGTTTTCAGGAATAATTTCTTCTGCTGGAATTGCAACATCAAATTCTGAATTGATCTCTGAGATTAATGTAACAATATCGAAAGAATCTAAGATTTTATCATCAATTAATGTATCGCATTCTTCAAAGTCAACATCTGAGTGTAATTCTTGTAAAATTTCTAATAATTCATCCATTTTTATTTCTCCTTTTTGCTTTCCATAAATTTTTGTTTTAATGTTACTCGATCAAGCTTGCCATTGCTTGTTAACGGCATCCTATCTAACTCTTCAATACGGTTCGGTATCATATAACGTGGTAAACGTTCTTTTAAATACGTAGTAAGCTCTTTCTTGGTCACATCACCAACATAGTATAATACAATCTTTCCACTTTCCTTATCATATATACAGCAAGAACTCTTAATACCATCAAACATATTTACATTTACTTCGATTTCTCCAAGTTCAATACGATGCCCCATATGCTTGATCTGATAATCTTTACGAGATACAAATACTAGCTCGCCATATTCATTTAACTTACCAAGATCACCGGTACGATAAATAAGCTCTGGATATCGATCATTTAATGGATTTTGAATAAACGCTTCCTTCGTTCTTTCCTCATCCTTATAGTATCCTAATGTAAGAGACGTTCCTCGTACACAGATTTCTCCGATTTCTCCATTCTGAGCCAGCTTATTTTCCTTGTCCAATAAGAGAATCTCAGTATTCTTAAATGGTCCGCCGATTGGAAGTACCTCATCCAATGCAAATTCTCGTTCTACTGGATAGTAACAGCACATTCCTGTTGTCTCTGTTGGCCCATATAGATTAAAGAACTTCGCATTTGGTAATACGCTTCTCCAAATATTAAATTGTTTGATCGGAAATACTTCGCTTCCGAATGCAATTGTATGTAAGTATTTTGGTACAACCTTATCAAATGCTTTAAAGGCAGATACCATGGTAAGTGCAGATACTACCCAGCAAATCGTATTAATCTTATATTCATTTAGGAACTCTACTAATTTAATTGGAAACATAAATAAGCTCTTAGGCACTAAATAGGTGGTTGCTCCAAACTTTAAGGTTGGATATAACTCTTTCAGACATGCATCAAAGTATAATGGTGTCTGATTTGCAAATACTGTATCTCGATTAAATCCTAGTACATCGGATAAAGACTCAATATAATCAAGTACAGAACGGTGACAGGCCATTACACCCTTTGGTACCCCTGTAGATCCTGAAGTAAATACAATATAGATTGGATCTGTATCTAATTGTTTTTTTCGAATTGATAAAAGTGCTGTTTCATTTACTGGCGCTTTTATAATCTCATCATATAATAATACTTCGGCATTTGTATTATACTTCTTAACCATTTCACAAGTAATGTCATCACAAATAATTGCCTTTGGCGTTAACTTGTTTAAGATTAATTCAATTCGAAATGCCGGCATCTCATCATCTAATGGTACGTAATAGTTTCCACCATAAACAGTTCCAAAGAAAGCTACTATTGTCTTTGGCTGTTTACTCATAAATACGACTACCGGTTCATTATGTAATCCTTTTGCATGAAGATACGAACCAATACTTCTTGCATTATCATATACTTCCTGAAAGGTAATACCATATGTCTCATTGGCATACGCTATCTTTTCAGGAACTTCTTTTACTGTAGCTTCTAAGTACTCTAATACATTCGTTTGCATTTTAAGTCTCCTTCTACATCATTACACTGTAATCAAGTTATCAAACTCATGTTTGACCGGCAAATCACAAAGGCTTACAGACCGCATTGCAAGCACTTCCATTGCATCAATAAATCCAGGACCGACTTCCTCATCTCGTTTGATCAATGACAATTCGGTACAGCCAAGAATAATGACTTCTGCACCATTTTCCTGTAAATATTCTTTTACCGATTCAAATTTATGCATATCTACCGGCTTATTTGCTTTTACTTCATTATAGATTACATCCATAACAAGTACTTGTTTTTCTTTTGATGGAATAATTGCTTCCATGCCAAGTGCTTCAATCTCTTTTTGAAACAACTTGGACTGAATCGTTCCATCCGTTGCCATAATACCTACCCTTTTCACATTATGCTGCCTTAAATACTTAGCAGTCTCTTTTACCATATTAATAATTGGTGTCTGAATCTGCTTTTGTAAATCCGCATAAAAATAATGTGCGGTGATACACGGAATTGCTATGAAATTAACATTTTCATTATGTAACTTAATTCCCACTTCGACCATTTTGTCCAGTGGATTTTTTTCACTTTTACCAAGTATGTAGCTGGTTCGATCCGGAATAGATGGATAATTATAAATAATCATATCTAAATGTTCTTGATCGCAACTAGCTTCTGTCATCTTAATGACTAGCTCCAAAAAATACGCTGTCGCTATCGGGCCTAATCCGCCAATTACCCCTAAATTCTTCATCTAAACAACTCTTTCTTTATTTTACTCGTCCAAAATATGATTTGTAAGCACTAATATTTTCCTTATCAAGCTCACGTCTACGATTATAAAGTCTTAGTTCCAATAAGTCAACCTTGTTACTTGGACAATTCATTTCTTCCTAATAATAATGCCCCAAGCACTCCCTGGTCTCCCTTACATCCAGGGCGAACAATATAGTCCTCTATTTTATGTAATTGTTTAATTCCTAAATATCCATGAAGCAAGGAAATAACCTCTTTTTGAATAAGGAAAAGCAACTGTTCCTGCTCCATAACACCGCCACCCAGAATAATTCGTTCTGGTTCCAAGGTTAAAATCAAATTTGCTATGGCTTCTGCAATATAGTGAGCAGTGTACGTCCACGCAACATCTTGTACCGGAATCTCATATGCCTTTTTTCCATATCTAGCGCCAATGGCACCTCCGCTTACAAGCCCTTCTAAGCAGTCTTTATGAAAAGGACAAGTTCCTTCAAACGAGTCAGAAGGCAGTCTTTTTACAAACATATGTCCAGCTTCCGGATGCATTACTCCATGAAGAAGTGTTCCCTCTGCACAAATACCCATGCCCACTCCGGTTCCTATGGTAATATAGATCACATTTTTACAATTCTTTGCTGCACCATATTCCATTTCTCCAAGACAGGCAGCATTCACATCCGTATCCAAGCCAATCGGACAAGCAAGCTCTTTTGAAAATTCTTTTAAGATATTGTAATTACGCCATGCCTCTTTTGGAGAACTGGTAATGCATCCATATGTAGTTGATTCTTTATGTAAGTCAATCGGTCCAAAGCACCCTATTCCCAGTGCTTCGATCTTATGTTCTTTAAAAAATGATATCATTTGTGGCATTGTGGTTTCCGGAGTACGAGTAGGAAACTTCTCTAGACATTCAATCTGTCCAAATTCATTCCCTACTCCGCACACCATCTTTGTTCCACCAGCTTCTAATGCTCCTATACGCATTTCATCACCTCGAATAACACAAATTATCTTACGACAAACACTATAGTAACATTATTTTTCATTTGGTATCAAGCTTATCCACAATATTTTTATATTTCTTTATTTGTTAATTCTGATAAATAGATTAGGAAACGATCTACTTCTTCTTCTTTCGTTGCCCAGGAAGTAACCAAACGTACACAACTATGATCTTCTCCAACTTTACTGTCTACAGAAAATACAAACTCTTTGCTTAATTGTTCGATTACCTCATTTGGAAAGATTGGGAATAACTGATTGCTATAAGAATCGTATAAAAATGGATATCCTAAGGTACGAATACCCACTCGCATTCTTCTTCCCATCTGATTTGCCCACTCCCCAATCTTCATATATAAATCGTCTGTAAATAAGGTTTCAAATTGGATGCCCAGAAGTCTTCCCTTTGCCAACAATCCACCTTTTTGTTTCATGGAATAACGTATTCCTTCTTTTAAGTTGTCATTTACAATAACTAATGCCTCACCAAATAATGCACCATTCTTTGTACCACCAATGTAAAATGCATCGCAGTAGTTTGGATAATCACATAAAAACATTGTATTATCTTCCACTGTTAAAGCACTTGCCAGTCTAGCACCATCAATATAAAAGTATAGATTATGTTCCTGACAAAACTCATATAATTCCTTAATCTCACATTTTGTATAATGAGTTCCTACTTCCGTCGTATTAGAAATATAGACCATCTTCGGCTTTACCATATGCTCGTCTGTATGTCTTTCTAATACAGACGCAATTAATTCTGCTGTCATCTTTCCATCCACGCTTGGTACGGTAATCACTTTATGGCCGGTTGCTTCGATTGCACCTGTCTCATGAACTGCAATATGTGCTGTCTCTACTCCAATTACTGCTTCATAAGGGCGTAAAAACGAAGAAACTGCTATTAAATTTGCTTGTGTTCCACCCACTAAAATATGTACATCTGCTGTTTCACAGTCAATCTTTTTCTTAATTAATTCCTCTGCCCTTTTTGTATGCTCATCCAAACCATATCCAACACTTTGATCCTCATTTGTTGAAAAAAGCTGTTTTAGAATTAATGGATGTGCACCTTCACTATAATCATTATTAAAACTGTACATAACACGTCCTCCTCAATATGCTATTTGTTATTTCTAGTATAACTTTGTCACTTTCCTTTGTATATAGCATTTCACTGCTTTAAAGTGGTAAGTAGTGGAAGTAAATACACTTATTGCTATGCTATTCCAGTTTTCGTAATTCCTTGTATATCTCAGTAAAATTATAGGACATCCTTACTGCAAAACTATTTGAAAATACAAAAAAAACCTTTACAGCACTGCAAGCAGTACCATAAAGGTTTTTAATTCTCTTTATATAAAGAAATTAAGCTAATTTAGATTTAGCTAATTCAGCTAATGCAGCAAAACCTGCAGCATCGTTGATAGCCATTTCAGATAACATTTTTCTGTTAACTTCTACTTCAGCTAATTTTAAACCGTACATAAATTTGCTGTAAGAAAAACCGTTCATTCTTGCAGCAGCGTTGATACGAGCGATCCATAATTGTCTGAATTGTCTTTTTCTTTCTTTTCTACCTGCGAATTGAGAAGCCATAGCTCTCATAACAGATTGTTTTGCAACTCTATATTGTTTAGATCTAGCGCCTCTGTAACCTTTAGCTAGCTTTAACACTTTTTTATGTCTTTTTTTAGCGTTCATTCCGCCTTTAATTCTTGCCATGTTAGTTTTCCTCCTTGTTTACTTAATCTTAAAGATATGGTAAAATTTTCTTCATGTTTTTAACGTTAGTTGAATCTACAGTTGTAGCTTTTCTAAGATTTCTCTTTCTCTTAGTAGATTTCTTAGTTAAGATATGGCT
>JAUNRX010000124.1 GCA_030539495.1 bacterium
TAGGTATTGTCCTAAAAATTGTAAATTTTGAAAAAACAAAAAAATTCTCTACTTTCTTGTATCTTATGATGGGCTGGTTTATTATTTTGTCAATAAAAAGTATCTACACTAGCGCAGGTCTTGGAGCAATAGCTTATCTTGCAGCTGGAGGAGTAGCGTATTCTGTAGGCACTATATTTTACTCTATGAAGTCTGTCAAGTTCATGCATGTGATATGGCATTTGTTCGTAGCTACAGGTAGTGTGTTTATGTGGCTTAGTTTGTATTTGTACGTAGCTTAGATTTTTTTGCTACCAAATAGTTGGATACTTTAGCAATAAATTTTTCTTTTAAAAAAATATATCTAAAAATAAATAGTGTTCTTTTTTATTATTTATGTAGTATCATTAAATGAATTACTAATTTTGACCGTTGAGTTTTTTGCTTAACGGTTTTTTTATTCCATTTTTTTTGATATACTGTCTAAATACAATTTTTTCTAGTGCAATTTTTTTAAGGAGAATTTATGGGATATTTTCCAGTTTTTTTTGATATTTCAAGCAAGGATATTTTGGTAGTTGGTGCGGGGGAAGTTGCAACTCGAAGAGTATTAACTCTAATTGAGTTTTGCGGCAATATTCACGTAATATCTCCTAGTATCACTCCTATTTTGCGTGAACTTTTTGAGGCTAATAAAATTTCATATTCCCAAAAAAAATTTTGCAAAGAGGATATTATCTCTCCTTTTTTGGTTCTTGCCACTACTGATGATAAGGATTTGAACCAAGAAATTGTAAACATCTGCAAGCAAAAAAATATACTTGTAAACAACGCCTGCGATAGAAAAAGCTGCGATTTTTATTTTCCTGCAATTGCTGTAATTGGATTGATATTATCTCAGAAAAAAGAATATTAGGTTATAATAAAATTGGCCGATTACTTCTGCTGCCAGAGATATTCAGATTTCTGACAGTAGAAAAAAATCGGTCAATTTTTGCTTTTATTTATTCAAACTATTCGGATTTTAATTGATTTTCAATTACTTCCATTGCTTTTTTGTTGTCAGCTTCACATCCTGTTCTGATTTCTTCATCAGTTTCAAGATCAGCAGCGCTACCGCCAAGTTGTACATAACAAACATAGTTTCCAACTACATTTACGCTAGATGCAGCGATTTTTTGAATGTTCATTGGGTATTGCATTGTATCATCAACTTTGGATTGACGAAGTGCTTCTACTTCTTTTTTCACATCTTCCACTTTGCCTTCTTTTGCTTTTACGATTAAAATCATATCTGCATTTGTAGCCATCATTGGAACTTCTGCTATTACTTCTTCTGCATTATCTAATGTTAATTGGTATAAGTCTGCTGCTTCGCTTTCTGTAAGTTGTTTTGTTGGCCAGTAGTTTTCGCCAAGTTCTTCTTTTACCGCTGCTGTAAGTGCTTCTACTTTTACATCATTTTTTACTGTGTTTTCTTTTGCTTCTTCTTTTTTTTCTCCACATGCTACTAAAGATCCCATGATCATTACGCATGCCATTAATTTAACTAAACCTTTTTTCATCGTTATGTTCCTTTCAATTTGCAATCATATAATATTCTTGCGTTCCAATTTTTTTCTGTATAAGAGTGGCTTTTACATTGGTTCCTTCCTTGTAAGTCGTATCCTCACCAGAAATGGCAATGATGATAGTTGAAACTGTGGTTATATCCGATGTTTCTGGATTGATGCTAAGTTCAATCCGTCCATATCCCATATAGGGAGATAGGACCTTTGTCACATTACCTTCTACATAATAGCCTAACGTGGCTGTTCGTACTCTGGAATTCTCCTGGCTTACCTGGCTGTTCTGATTGTTTCGATTATCGACTGCATCTCTTGTCTCTTTTAGTCTAGACGGATCTTGTATAGTATCTGATAAGAGCAGAATCGCTGCAGCTGCTGCAACCACTGGAAATACCGCTATTTTTTTTAATGGAAAGCGAGAAGGCTTTCTATTGCTCGTGCTAGTTTCCTTTTTGACAAGCTCAGCCTTGGCATAGATCCCATCAATAAACTCTCTGTCTGATTTCATTTTTTCTACCTTATCAGCATCTGATATGCGTCCTTTCCTAAGATTTCAGCAAGTTGTTTCCTTGCTCGATGCAGTTTCACTTTTACCTGCCCCTCTGTCATGCCTAATATCTTTGCTACTTCTTTTCCCGACATTTGTTCAAAATAAGTAAGATTAATTAAGACCTGTATTTCCGGTTTAAGCTTTCTGATGTTTTCATGAAGCATTTTCTGCATCTCATCGGTTATGACCTTCTCTTCTAGAGTTTTCTCATCGTCGGACACTTCCATATCCTCCAACACCATTTGATTCATATGCTTCGCATTTCTTCTGACATAATCCACTGCCTTGTTTCTTGCAATGGTAAATAAATACGTCTTAAAAGAACTGGAAAAATCATATCGCTCTTTATAGAGATATACATCGACAAATGCATCCTGTGCGACATCCTCTGCAATGTGAATATCATTCACATATCGACGAACAAAATAGATAACATGATCTTTGTATTTGATTACAAGCTGTTCAAATCCTTGAATCTCATTATTCAGAAAAGCTCTATAACAAGCCTTATCTACATCATTCATATGTTACCTCCAACTCTTACATATATTATTCGCACAAACCTTACAAAAGGTTACAAACTTTTTTCAAAAAATTGCAAAAAATAAAAAGGGCATCTTGTGACACCCCTTTACTTTAAATAAAACCACGATTCTCACAGCTTTTTTGTATTTAGGAAGCTTGTCTTTTCTGTAAGGTATTCTATAGAATACCTTACTCCCCGGCTGTCGCCTCACAGTCTAAATCCAGGTTTTTTATTAATATAGTCTCAGTCTCCATCACATAAAATGAGAGTTCCTAACAATACTAACATGTACTTCATCTACCGTTACTGACAGAATGAAATATTCACTGAGGGCAAACACGTCAGTGTCTGACAGCAGCGAATATTTCATTCTGACTGTAGAGGTAGCGGAAGAACATTAGTATTGTTACGGAACCTCTCATTTATGTGTCAACATCCTCCAACTATATTAATAAAAAACCGATCTACTCCCTAAATTGCGACAGCCCATCCCCTTAAAGGTAAGGCATCGCAATGGTTGCCAATCCTAGGAAGAAGAAAAATCCTAATACATCGGTAAATGTAGTAACAAAGACACCACTTGCCAATGCAGGGTCTACTTTTATTTTTTCTAAAACAATTGGTACTGCATAGCCTGCGATTGCTGCACAGAGCATATTTAATATCATGGCAACTGCTGCCACTAATCCAAAGAGTGGATTAAATTCATAGAACATGGCGATAGCTGCAACAAATACCCCAATCACACCTCCTGTTGCCAAACCAACCACAACTTCTTTTCTTAAAATACGTGTTGCATTCTCTTTGTCGATTTCTCCAAGAGATAACCCTCGAATAATAATAGTAAGTGTCTGCGTACCTGCATTTCCACCCATACCAGAAATAATCGTCATTACAGCACTTAATGCAACAATCTTAGAGATTGTATCTGAAAACAAATCAATTACTGCGCTTGCAAGTAAGGCCGTAATCAAATTAACGATCAGCCAAGGAAGTCTCGATTTAATCGAGTCTGTAATCGAACCATCTACCTTCTCTTCCTTGTTGATACCAGCCATACGGTGAATATCTTCTGTTGTCTCCTCAACCATGATTTCCAGGATATCATCCACTGTGATTACACCAATCATATGATTATCATCATCGACTACCGGCATCAGCATAAATCCATATTTCTCAAATACATGAGATACTTCTTCCTGATCTTGATTGTAATGCACGCTGATTACATTGGGATTCATAATCTCTTTAATTCGAGTTGTCATTTCATTGCTGACAATATCTCTTAGTGTTACAACACCCTTTAGGTGATGCTCTCTGTCCACTACATATAAATAATAGGTCGTTTCTGCATCGGTCTCACTGCGAATATACTTCAGTACGCTTTCAATTGTCTTATCATCATAAATGGCAAGAAACTCGGTAGTCATAATACCACCGGCAGTATCACTCTCGTACTCTAACAATCTTTCAACGTCTTCACGAGTCTCTTTATCGAGTAATCCAATTAAATGACTTTTTTTATCTTCATCCAGTTCATCAATTAAATCGGTAACATCATCGCTGGACATTGAGTTCAGGATTTCACTTTTTTCCTTATTTGTGAAATGCTGCAATATCTTAATCTGATCTTCTTCATCTGCTTCTTCGATAATTTCTGCGATTAATTCTTTCGGCAACTGTTGTAATAACTCATGGATATCCTCACGATCCATAATTGCTTCTAATATATCTGCTGGATGAACATAATTGTCTAAATCATATATATTTTCCTTATTTGCATTTTTCAATAATTCAATAATCTCGTCAATTCCGATTTCTCTCATGTTCTCCTCCATCTATTTCAAATGAAATACCATAATCCTTAGTCTTGTCTAATCATAATATTTAATTCCTCGACTTACAAGTCTAAAAAGCATAAGAATAGTATTTTTTATGACTAATTATTTATTTTTAGTTTCCCATTCTGTACGGGTAATGGCATAAACCTTTGTGTTTCTGTTGACTGGGTCCTCATACTCCTCTACCAGCCGCATTCCATTTTTTATGGCGACACTGTAAGAACCGACATTGGTATATTTCATATATGTATAAATCGTTTGGAAGGTGGTGTTCTCAAAAATAAAGTCTCTGCATTTTATTGCAGCTTCGGTTGCATAGCCTTTGTTTTGATAGTTCTTATTGATATGATACCCAATTTCAGGCCGTACCCGTCCATTAATTGTCTGCATCGTAATGCCACAGTCGCCGATCATCTGGCCATTCTCTTTTAGGACTACTGCAAAGAGTCCAAAACCAAAGGTCTTATAATTGTTTATATTCCAATCGATCCAGCCTCTAACTTTATCTTTGCTAAATGGATTTGGATAATGCTCCATTGTTTCTTTGTCTGAAAGGATTTTATATAACTCAGCAAAATCATCTTGTGTTAGCTCTCTAAGAAGCAGCCTGCTGGTTTCCAATTGCATAACTTTCCCCCTGCCCCATTTTATTTTAAACATACACCTATTATTGCTTTCATTCTATCATAATGTACTTCAAATTTGGCTAACAAAAATACCTTCCAAAACCATTGCTGATTTCAGAAGGCATTTCTATCTAAACTATTCTAAAAATTCTAGATATCTCGACCATGAATATTTTCAAAAATACTCCACCTGACATAACAAAGAACATAATCTGCCGGATCTGTTGAGACTTGGTAAACAATGTTCCAATTCCCGCAACAAGGATAATGGCGGCCCCAATACAGCCCATTATCGTAGGAAGGCTGACAAGTGGAAAAATGCCTGGCGCACAGCTGCCATCGATTGCACATTGAATTGTCTTATCTAGCCCATCGCGTGTGGCAGCATAACAGCAGATTACCAGTCCATATGCTGCAAGGAAGAACGTTCTTCTTCCCCAATAATGAATGCCATTTCTATTCATATACGAATACACGATAAAGCCAATGATCGTGATCAAAAAAATAGTCATCAACGTTGTTACCCAATCACCAAAATATAATCTCATCTTTTTATTCCTCTCCATTCTTTACTCCTTATACCACGCTTAAAATTCTTGTTTTTCTATACCACTCTATTACGTCATTTAAATTTTTATAACATACATAATTTCCTCCATGCTGCATCATCTCTAACATAATATCCTCTTCCTCTGTCCGATCCTTCTTTGCCTCTAGAGCCTTTCCTGCCGTCTTCACCATTACCTGCATCATAACTTTATAAATTCCATGAAGTTTCTTTACGTCAAATCCTCCTCGAAGGGTAAATAGGGGTGTTGCCTCTGATATCTTATTTCTTTTTCTCACCTCATCGACCTGCGCTCCTGTCTCTCCCATGCCTACCGCACAGGCTGCCCGAATTATATACCTTGAATTAGCTGCCTTATAACCCTTGATTTCACTGGCCATGATCCAGCCAAGATAAATAACTTCTGTCTGTGCAGGTAGTCTTTTCTTTGCCTCCTCTAATGAATAATAAGGTAATCCTGTTTCCTCGCTAAGTAATTTTGCATACCCTGCGGTATTGCCGGTGTTTGTTGTATAAATAATTGCTGTCATCATATTTCTACCTCCTATACTAATAAAGTGTCTTCGACACGCTCAGATCCCCATCCCTCATTCATAAGGGTGCAACACCTTCAAGTTGAAGATACTTTGCTTGCGCCGAAGGGGAATGTCGCTGTTTTTTGTGACATCTTCCTTTCCCCTGAGTGTGCATCCTTAGCGGAGCATTTTTTAACACATCGGAGGCTTCTTGAAGAGAAGTTTCCTATGTGTAAAAAAAGACGCAATAAGGATTGTAATTACAATCTATATTGCGTCTAAGCGTCTGCTTTATTTTGTTTCTTCCACTTCATATATTTTAAACTCCTGAACATTAATTAAGCTTTCCTGCTTGCATTTTGGACAAAACAAAGGAAAATTCTTAAGTAAAGTGTCTGCTCTTAACTTGATACGTGTCTTTTGGCCACATTTGGGACATAATAACCATTTTGTATGCGATTTCCTATCGGATCTTTGCTCTTCCATGATTATCCCTCCACAAAACCTTGCTGCCTTGCAAATCGATTAATGTGTTCTTTTAACAACCGAACCAATTCCTCTTTCTCCTCTGCTCCATCGTACATACTGATCAACAGATAAATTGGTCCATAGAAATCAAGCGCTACCTGTTTCGGATTTTGATTGCTGTTCTCGTCGTCCTTAAGCATCTCTTCAAATAGTTCCGTCATATAGTTAATTGGCCCTTCTCCTAGGTACTTCTGATAAAGTGCTCCCATTTCTGGACTGCGAAACTGTTCTAATGTAAGCATTTTTCTAAACTCACAAGAAAACTCTTCCTCCGTCCAATGTCGAAATTGTACTTCACTAAATAGAATAATTTTTTCTAGTGGTGCACTGTTATACTCTTTCGCCATCTTTGTAAAGGTACCTTCTGGCATTTGATACTGTGCTGCCCGATCTCGGTCCATTTGCTCCATCCTCTCCAAAATACTATCAAAAATTTCTTGCTTGCTTGTATAGTGCTTATATAAGGCTGCCTTACTAACATCAAGTTTTTTTGCAATATCATTCATGGAAGTTGCCATATAACCATTTTGTGAGAATAACTTCAACGCTTCCTGTAAAATACGCTCTTTCGTACTAAGTTCCATTGATGACTTCCTTCTTTCTTGTTATAGCCTCTATCGGTTACCGACCGTTAACCTTAGTATAGTTACCAATCGGTTACTTGTCAATACCTTTTCATGATATTTTTGGATTTATTTTACATTTTCCAAATTCCAAGAACAAGAAACATGCTCTGCTCATTGTTCGTGTAAATAAAAAAATCCCAGAAAACGCTTCCATAACAACGTCTTCTGGGATTGTATATTCTAACTAATCGACTTTAGAAAATTCATATCCATGTTTTTTATTGTAATAAACCATAAGGTAATAAAGAGGTACTCCAACCACCATTACGCCTAAACCAATTAATAATTTCATTCGGTCTGCATTATATAACAGCCATAAACTTACGATGGTCGCTACCACTGGAATTACAGGACCAAGTGGTACTTTGAATGCGCTTTCCATACCACGTTTTCTAAATACAAGGATGGATAGGCAGGTTGGAATGTACTGCGTAAATCTTGTGATTACACTGATTGCAGCCAGTGTTGTAAAACTTCCGGAAAGTGCAATTGGAAGAGTTAATACAACAGTGATTAAGATGGCAACCCCAGGGGTTCCACGATCGCTGTTTTTAGATACGATCTTAGGAAGCATATGGGTTTCCCCTAAAGCGGACAGACCTCGTGGTGCATAAAAGGATTGTGCAATATTAATTCCACCAATGGAAATTAAAGTACCTGCTGTTACGATCGCACTGCCTGCAGAACCTAATATGGTATGTGACATTGCTTCTACTACTGGAGTCTTTGTTGCACCTAGGGTATCACCTAGAATTCCGATACTTACAAATTGGATTAAGAAGTATACGATGGATACGGTACAAAATGCAATTAAGATGGCAAGCGGAATATTTTTCTTTGGATTTTCCATATCTTCCGATGCAGTTGCGATTGCTTCAAATCCGGTAAATGCATAAAATACTAGAATTGCAGTTTCTGAGAATTTTCCAATGGTAATTCCCGTTACAGAACCTGCAGAATAATTTCCACCTTTGATAAAGAAGATGCCGACTGCAATAAATAAAACCAATGGGATCATTTTTCCTACCGTTGCAATATTATTAATATGTTTGGTTAAATCCACACCTATGTAGTTAATAATTCCAAGGCCAATTAAGATCACACTGATAATGATATTTTTTGTCATTCCTGTACCAGCTGCCGGCCAGATTGCGGACAATGCAGTTACAAAACCTACTGCCATTGTTGCCCAAGCTACAATTTGTACCAAGTATTTCATAACTCCGACTTCAAATCCCGGCAAGTTACCAAATGCTTCTTTTACATATACATAAGCTGCACCATTTGACTTAAAATATCCTGCTGCTTCTGCAAAACATAAGGCCATGGAACCGGCTAACAATGTAATAAATAAATACACCCATAAACTTTGTGTACCCATTAGAACGTATGCCTTTCCCGGCATTAAAAAGATACCAGAACCGATAATTGAATTAATTCCAAGCAAGACGATACTAAATAAACCAAATTTCTTTTTGTTTTTCATCCTTAATTCTCCTTTTCAACTTTTTCTAAAAAGTACTTAAATAAACCTATCATTTCTTTATTTCCATGGGAAGCCATCATTTCCGGATGCCACTGAACTGCTGCTACAAAGCTTCCTTCCGTACTCTCAATTCCTTCAATTACACCATCAGTTGCCATCGCTGTTACGCGAAATCCGGTTGCTACATCTTTTACCGCTTGATGATGAAAACTATTAATCTGCGTTTCCTCTCCCAGACATTCTCCCAAGAAACTATCCTTATCAACTTTCACTAGGTGGCTTCCATACTGTCTTGGAGAAGACTGACTATGCTTTATGCTTCCTGGAACCTGTTTCTTTAAATCCTGATAAAGGGTTCCTCCAAATGCAACATTGATTGCCTGGATGCCTTTGCAAATTCCTAATACCGGCTTTCCTAATTCTCTTGCTATTTTAATTGCTGTTATGTAAAACTGATCTACTTTTGGATAAATAAATCCTTGTTCCCACATCGGCTCTTCTCCGTATAACTGTGGATCCAGATCATATCCGCCTGAAAAGACTAACGCATCTACTCGTTCAATCTGGCTTCTTACTGCTTCTTCCTCATCTTGAACAGTTAAGATAAGAGGTACTGCTCCTGCAAGAGTCACACTCTCACTGTAATCTCGATTTACGTAATCTCGTTCTATCCCCGGAAACATTCCACCTTCCATGGTTAAGATATTTCCTACAATTCCAACTACTGTCTTACTCATATCTTGTGTATTCCTTTCTCATTTCCTACTACTTCAATAAGATTAATATGATATCATTATAATCACAGACATGTTCTCTGTCAACCATAACTTACCATTTCTATTTTTAATAAACCCATTAAAACATTCCGGGTAACCAATTTGCAAGGAAAAGGCCTGCTATAAAAGATGCTATATTCGCTACCAAAGAATAAATTACACAAGCTTGCGTTGGTAGTATTTCTTGTCCTCTTCGGTTAATTATTCTGTTATAAAGAAAGGCTTCTATTACAATAACCATAACTTCTAACACTATGTAAATAAATACAAACATACTATTTTGTTGATTGTAATTGATTAGATTAAGCATTACATTTAATAAAATCTGTGTTACCACATTTATTCCTGCAATCCAAAGGAGCAGCTTCTTTTCTATAAATCCAAATAACAATGCAATTCCAAGTTCTAAAAGGATGGTAAAGATCATTCGGCAGACAAATGAAATTGCCTCTCCCTTATAATCATAGCTTCGCTCTGCAACAAGAACCGGTGTCTGTGTTTCTACCGTCCCAATATGTAACCCTTTCATATTTACGGTAAAATAGCTATCAAAAGCATATCTCTCATATGTATCACTTACCACAAAGGTATTTGTTTTTGGGTAGTACAATAAAATCTTAAATGACTGTGGTGGATAGTAATCCCAATCTAATTTCTTTGACTCACTGCAAAGCCATCCTCTCTGTAAATAATAATAGCCATCGCTGTCCTTATAATTTACAAAGGCTTCCCAAATATCATGATTTAAATCATAACTATAATCGGCTTCCATATCGACAACCTGATATGCAGAAGCCGGCCCGCTAATCTGCTCTTTTGAAAGCAATGTTCCATAGCATACTTCATCTCCCATATTTTCAAAGGTAATACGAACCGAAGGTTTCGGACCTGAATCTGCTTTTGCTGTACTTGGAAACAACAGCATAATAGCGATAAAACTAAGTAAAACTGCTGCAATTTGCTTCTTCATTTTTCTCTTCTCCTTTTTTGTCTATTTTCCCCATTTTATCTTGGTTCTTTTCTTTTGTCTATATCACTTTACTTGCATCCTCGCTAGGTGGGTGCAAGCCTTTTGGGCATATAGACAATTTTCTTTGCTTCCTTGCCCAATTTCCCAATAA
>JAUNRX010000249.1 GCA_030539495.1 bacterium
CCTATAGCATTTCTGCTCTTAATACATCTCCGCTCTTTGCAGAAAGGTAAGCTGGTGCAATATCAAATACTGTCTTGCATCCGTTTTGTCCTTCTGTATTAAGACGGTGTGCAGCTCTTGCATAAGCAATTAAAGTGCTTGCAGTAAACTCTGGATTAGAGTCTAATTTTAAGCTGTATTCGATGATTTGTTTATTTTCATTTTCCCAACCAGTAGCTCCACTACGGATTACGAAACCGCCGTGAGGAATACCGCTGTGGTTAGCCATTAATTCTTCTTCACTGATGAAGTTTACAGTTGTATCGTAATCAGAGAAGTAGTTTGGCATAGTCTTGATTTCATTTTCAATTCTAGCTGCATCTGCGCCTTCTTCTAACACAACGAAACATTCTCTTGTATGTTTTTGTCTAGTTGTAAGCTCTGGATTGCTTCCGGAACGTACTGCTTCAAGAGCGCTGTCTACTGGAATTGTGTATTGTTTTGCATTCTTAACGCCTTCGATACGACGAAGAGCATCAGAGTGGCCTTGGCTTACACCTTTGCCCCAGAATGTATAATCGCTGCCTTGTGGTAAGATTGCGTTTGCATATAATCTGTTAAGAGAGAACATACCTGGATCCCAGCCTACAGAAATGATTGCAACGTTGTTACCAGCTTTTGCTTGTTCATCTACGTTAGCAAAATGTTCTGGGATACGTGCATGTGTATCGAAACTATCAACTACGTTGAAGTATTTTGCGTATTCAGGTGTTTGTTCTGGTAAATCTGTAGCGCTACCACCACATAAGATCATAACGTCGATCTTGTCTTTCCAATTTTGTACGTCATCTACGTGACAAACTGTTGCTGTTTCTGTAAGGATAGAAACTGTTGCAGGATCTCTACGTGTAAATACTGCTACTAATTCCATATCATCATTTTGACGGATGGAGCATTCAACTCCACGTCCTAAGTTACCATATCCAATAATACCAATTCTTGTACTCACTTTTGTACTCCTTAATATCTTTATTTTTTATTATTACGTAAATTTATACAACGAAACGACATATCCTATATCCTTCGTCATTGGCATAAATTAATAATCTAGTACTTATAAAAGATACCACCCATTCTTAATTTTGCCGCTTCTATGTCTTTTAATACAAAACTTTCATTCTACACGTTACCCATCCTACGAAAAAGTAACGCAAAGCCCTATAAAGTAACCATTCTTACTATATTTTATAAAAAATGTACTAATTAGTCAACAATGAAATACGTTTATACTCCCATATTCTTATCTATTACAATTGAACTTAATAAATAATTTCCTTCTTCATTATTATCTTCATTTTTTCCTTTTCTTTAGTAATTAAATAATAAACCATTTAGTAGATCCAATAGTTCTTCTTCCTTGGTATTCTTGTCTTCTAAACTCATACCAAGATACTTCCCATGGGTTCCAACAAATTCTACTGATATCTCCTTATACACATTATTTATTGTATCTAATTTTCAAACTATATCCTATAGCATAGTCTGATTGCTCATTTTTCCTTATACTTTGAAATGAATACTCATCTGCAAAGAGTCCTAATTCATTTAATTTTCTTTTTGAATTAATGAACTCATCATAACTTTTCCTATAATAATGATCATATGATAAATTAGTATTTAAATCAGCACCTGTAAGAATAGTATAATTCTTTTCAATATAAAATTTATCAAATGAATCTTCGTATCTTTCAGAGATATAACTCTGAACTAATTGCTTGGTTGCTCTTATTTCATTAATATTTGTAATTGTTATTCCCTTTCCTCGTACTTGATTCACTATAAATACTATGTAAACTACCAATACTTTTCATCAACT
>JAUNRX010000125.1 GCA_030539495.1 bacterium
TTTCAAGGTTGTTTCACTGTTCAGTTATCAATGTTCTGTTTGTCGTTCTTGCCGAAGCGACTTGACTAGTTTATCATGTCTTTCAACTGTTGTCAACAAGTCTTTTTTATTATTTCAAACTTGTTTTTCGTTAAGTGCTTGACCCAATCGACTTGTTTAGTATAGCAAACTGTAAAACACTTGTCAACAAATTGTTTGTATTTTTTCAACAATTTATCCACATTTTTATAAACAGTACAAAAGCCCCTATAAATAGGAGCTTTTAATGTATGTAATTTACTAGCTTGCTTGCTTATTGATATGTTTTCATCTACTTTTCTATAAATTGAGTAAATTATATCTATTATTGTTATATCTTATACATATGATTTAATGGACCAGATCCCTTTCCAATGTCTAATTGTGCACGTAAAGTACCGGTTAAGTACTGCTTGGCATCCCTTATACTATCCTCTAAGCTCTTTTTATCTGCCAGCCCACATGCTATCGCTGAAGATAGTGTACATCCTGTCCCATGAGTATTTGGGTTATCTATACGCTCTGAGGAATACCAGGTTTCCTGTTCATCCCGGTATAATAAGTCAATCGCATCCTCAAGAAGGTGTCCTCCTTTTATCAAAACAGCACAAGAGTATGTAGAGGCAATTTTTTCTGCTGCGTTTAACATATCAAACCTATCTCTAATGGGTAGTTTTGATAATACCTCAGCTTCCGGTATATTCGGCGTAATCAAAGTCGCCATTGGAAATAGCTGCTCTATTAACACTGCCTCTGCCTCTTTCTTTAACAGCCTTCCTCCACTTGTCGCTACCATAATCGGATCTATTACTATATTCTCTGCCTTGTACTCCCTTAGCTTGCTTGCTATGACCTTTATTATTTCTGCATCTGATACCATTCCAATCTTAATCGCATCCGGTCGTATATCCTCAAATACAGCTACCATCTGCTTTGCCACCATTTCCGGTGTCATATCCATTATCTTGGTTACTCCCATTGTATTCTGTGCAGTCACTGCTGTAATTACGCTCATGGCATATATTTTATGTACTGTAATGGTCTTTATATCCGCCTGTATTCCTGCACCACCGCTACTATCTGACCCCGCTATTGTTAAAACCGTCTTCATATACTTGCTTTCCCACCTCTTTTAATGTTTCTACATACATATCAGCTATCCCACATATCCTTTCCTGATTTTCTGCTTCGGATTGTTCCCTGACTGCTAGCACCGTATATCCTGCTGCTTTGGCTGTACAAATGGCATGATAGGCATCTTCCACAACAATCGTTGTCTCTTTCTCTGTCTTAAGTCTTGCCAATGCCTCATCATAGATATCCGGATACTCCTTGCTTTTTCCCACTTCGCTACAGGTAATTACATCTCTAAAATAGCTAAGGATTCCTAACCGTTTCAATGCCTTTACAACAAGCTCCTTATCTGTTGCGGTTGCAATACACATCTTAACATTCTTCTGCTTAAGTATTTCAAGTAATTCTTTTGTCCCCTCTTTAATTGGGATCCTTTCTTCATATTCTGAAGTAATCAATCCATTAATCTCTGCAATCATCTGCTCCTTGGACTTTTTCATTTTATAATACTCCTTAAAATATGCAACAGACTCCTCAAGACTCATGGTCTTAACTTGCTCTCTTACACCCTTCTGTGCCATTATGCCATTCTTTAGTAAGTACTGATCCGCCAGCTCATCCCATACCCCCATAGAATCAATTAAGGTGCCGTCCAAATCAAAAATTGCACCGGTAATCTTCATTCTCCTTACTCCCCTTCTTCTTGTAGTTGTTTCGATAGCGCTAGAAGCTTTCTTGTACTTTCCTCAATATGCTTGCTTGCAAAAATAGCAGAAACAAGAGCTATGCCATCGATATGAGTTCCCTTTAATTCTACTATATTTTCTATTGTAATTCCTCCGATTGCCACAACCGGAATATGTACTGTGTCACAAATTTCCATTAGCGTCTCTTTTGACACCTGATTAGCATCCAGCTTTGTAGATGTTGTAAAGACTGCACCCACGCCTAAGTAATCGGCTCCTTCTTCTTCTGCCTTGACTGCTTGTGAAACGGTTTGGGCACTGACCCCTATTATTTTATTGCTGCCAATACGCTTTCTTACTTCAGCAACCGGCATATCGCTTTGTCCCACATGTACACCATCCGCATCAACTTTCCTTGCAAGCTCTACATTGTCATTTATGATAAATGGTACCTGATACTTATGGCAAAGCTCCCGAATCTCCGTTGCCTCGTTAAAAAAGCTTTTCTCATCTAACTCCTTTTCTCTTATCTGTATACAAGTAGCACCACCCTTTAATGCTTGTTCCACCTGATTTTTTAATGTCTCCTTATGTAGCCAAGTACGATCTGTAATTGCATATAAGCACATGGCTTCCTTAACATTCCTCATACCTTGCCCCCGTTTCCAATGTCTCTCCATCCAAATGATACATTGCATCTATTAAGTAATTACGATAGGAACTGTTCCCATCTAATTGATCTAATCGTCGAAATGCCTGTTCTCCGCATAATCCCATTGCACATACTGCTGCTGCGGTTGCCTCTAATGGTGTCAACGGATTTGCCGCAAGATATGCTGATGTCAAGGCACTTAACATACATCCTGTCCCTGTCACTCTGCTCATCATGGCATGTCCATTTCGTATAACATATGCCTTCTTTGTATCTGCTACAATATCAATTGCTCCGGAAATTGCAATGATGGAACCCATTCTTTCTGACAGGCTCTTTGCGAATACAATGGTATCTTCTATAGTCTCCTCTGTAACAACATCCACCAGGTCCGCATCCACACCCCTAGTTGTACCTTGGCCATATGCCAATGTCTTTATTTCTGAACTATTTCCTCGAATGGTTGTAAATCTAACTTCATTGGTTAGGATATTTGCTGCCTTAACCCTAAGAGCGGATGCTCCTACTCCTACCGGATCAAGTACCACTGGATGTCCTAACTGATTGGATTTCTTTCCTGCTGCCACCATAGCTGATATAGTATCTGGATTTAATGTTCCCATATTGATATTTAATCCAGCACAAATTGCTGTGATTTCTTCTACCTCACCCACATAGTCCGCCATAATTGGGGAACCCCCACAAGCAAGCAATATATTTGCACAATCATTTACGGTAACATAATTTGTAATGTTGTGAATTAGCGGTTCCTTCTTCCTTACATTTTCTAGCTGCTGTCCTAACATATCTTTCTCTCCTTTTTCTTACTAGTATTATTTTGGCTTTTTAAAAACGAGAAGAAACACGCAAAGGGGGTTTCTCTCGTTATCGCGACAGTCGCCAAGGTAATGTTGGCATCACTTTGGCTCGTTGTTCGCGTAAATAAAAAAGCGAAGGACACCTTTTTATTGGTATTCTCCGCTTATTACGCATATATATTGCATTCCTACGTTGGCATTATCCAAATCAGGTGTAAGGGTCAAAGTTTGATTACTTCCTCTCAGCCTGCTGCACAAGCTCCCCTGCTCTTTATTTACTGTTGTCTATTCTTTATAACACTTCTTCCAGTATAAGTCAACAAAATAACATTTTATGCCATTTTAGTTTGTATCAGACTGGGTTTCTCTTTTACTTTATTTACAATATAGATCCCACCTGCTACACATACTAAGGCAACCATATTCTTAATGCGAAAAACATTTTCTCCTAGTATGATACCTGACAGAATAGTTCCAAACACTGGATTTAAGGAATTATAAATAGAAATCTTTCCTACATAGTTATATTTCAATAACATAGACCATAAGGTAAATGCAACTGCTGATAAAAGTACCATATAGATAAATAAAGCTATTCCTTTTGGTGTCATGGTACCAAGCTTTCCATCTTTTAAAAATCCCACAATAATTAGCAACGCACCACCAAATGTCATTTGATATCCTGTCGTAATCATTGGATCATCATTTTTTGTGATAAACTTACTAATAATCGAACCAACTGCAAAGGAAAAGGATGCAATGAGCATATAGCCTTCCTTTGTAAAGGAGAAACCTAAATCTTCTTCTCCTGTCAGGCTGATTATTACAATACCAGCAAAGCCTAAGATACATCCAATGATCTTTCTCATATTCAGGCGGTCACTTTTAAAGAAGAAATGGCTTAGGATTACGATCATAAATGTATTGGTCGCATTGATAATGGAGCCTTTTGCTCCTGTCATTCCCCCAAGTGCAATATAAAAGAAGTAGTATTGGATAAATGTCTGAAGGAAGCCTAGTAGTAGAATCCCTTTATAATTATTCTTATTTAAGAAAATCACTCGTTTATTTAATGCAAAGGTGACTGCCAATGTAACCATCCCTGCCAATGTAAATCGAAATCCTGCAAATAGAATTTTGGATCCTACATCGTTTGTGCCTATTTGAAATAACTCATATCCGCTCTTAATTGCCGGAAACGCGCTTCCCCATAATAGGGTACAAAGAATTGCAATTCCAATAATATTGCGTGGCTGAGTATAAAATCTGCTTGCTTTCGTATCTGTCATTGTTCTATTCCTTTCTATTCTTACGTTCTTATGTATCTGAACCACTATTTAGTGTGCCCTTGTTTGGTGATAATGTCAATAGTTATTTAAACTGCCTGATCTGTGCATTCATACAATTTCGTACATCGTTTCCCTCTTTCCATTCCTTGGTCCACTCAATTACCATGGCTACTGCATCCTGTATTGTACAGTGTGGATTCCATCCTAATCTATTCTTTAATTTAGAACTGTCTAACTTTAGGAAATTAGCCTCATGTGGTCCGTGGTCAGATTGGTCAATCCATTTTAGCCCCTCCCCCCACTGCTCAACAAATAAGGTTACCAGCTTTTGATTTTCCACACAGTCACTCTCTTCCGGTCCTACATTATAACATCCGGCAATGGTCTCATCCTCATACTGCTCTTGTGCAAGTAGCAAATATGCATACAATGGTTCTAACACATGTTGGTATGGCCTGGTTGCATGTAGATTACGGATCACAATATCTTTCTTTTCTAATGCTGCCCTGACACAATCCGGTATAATCCGGTCTTTTGCAAAATCTCCTCCACCGATTACATTTCCTGCGCGCACAGTGGAAATATGAGTCTTTCCATCTTCAAAAAAAGTCCGTCTATAGCATGCCGTCACTAACTCAGAGCAGGACTTACTATTGGAATACACATCAAATCCATCTAGTGGATCAATTTCCCGATATCCCCACTCCCATTCATTATTTAAGTACACCTTATCTGTCGTGATATTTACAAAAGAGATCACTCCAGGGGTATGCCGCATACACTCTAACACATTGACTGTTCCCATAATATTGGTTTCGTAGGTATACCGTGGCTCTCTATAACTTTCCCTTACAATTGGCTGTGCTGCAAGATGAAATACAATCTCTGGCTTCTTCTCTTGAAATACTTGAAGAAGTTTTGGATAATCCCGTATATCACCAATAATAGAATCCATTCCCTCTTCAACCTTAGCAATATCAAATAGGCTATAGGGCTGCATTGGCTCTAAGGCATACCCTGTCACATTAGCCCCAAACTGTTTCAGCATATGGCACATCCATGCTCCCTTAAATCCTGTATGGCCTGTCACTAGTATGTTTTTTCCTCGAAAGAACTCTGTATTCAGTCTTGGCACTCTATTCCCTCCTTTTAGCCTCTTTCTTCATATTCTTTTAGATATGGGAGTTTTAGATCCTTATCTGACAATATAAGATGCTCCATGCCCCCAATCCTATCAACTGGCCACTCCACTGCAATCTCAGGATCATTCCACCGTATTCCGGTATCGTATTCACTATAAAACACCTCATCACACTGATAACTTACGATAGAGTCCTTAAGAACTAAATACCCATGGGCAAAATACCTTGGGATATATACCATTTGCTTATTTTCCTCATTTAACAAAACTCCCTGCCACTGCCTATAGGTACGTGACTCTTTTCTTAAATCTACTATTACATCATAAATCTCGCCCTTAATACAACGGACTAATTTCGCCTGCTGCTTTACCTCTTGAAAATGCAGTGCCCGAATGACGCCTTTTTTAGAAATCGTATAAAAGACTTCCTTTAAGCAGTGATTAATTCCATGGCTGCGATATGTTTCTATATTGTAATCCTTGATTAATCCCCCTCTATTGTCATCCGCATATTGGGCGGTAATCAAATATGCTCCGTTTAACTTACTCTCTTGAAATTTAAATGGCTGCATGTAACATCCCCCCTTCTTACTATTTTAAGCCTCTATTTTAGTTCTCTATTTTTGACCTCTATTCTACAGTTCTGTTGTAATCTGGTCTGCGACCTGTAATGCACGTTCTATTACCTGGTCCATATTATAATAGCTAAAGTCCGCCAGCCTTCCACATAATATTAAGTTTTTATAGTCTTTGGCAAGTTCTACATAGTTTTGATACATTTTCTTACTTTCCTCTGTAAGTACCGGATAATATGGCTCTGTTCCCTTTTCCCCCTGTCTGTCATATGGATATGGATACTCCAATGATATGATCGTCTGCTCTCCTACCTGCTGATACGGCAACTTGGTATACTCTGTAATTCTTGTATATGGCTCCTTTCCCGGATATGCCACAATTGCTGCATCCTGATAACTCCTTTGTCTCAAATACTGGTACTCAAACTCCAAAGATCGATATGGCAGCATTCCAAATTCATAGCGAAACAACCGATCTACCTCTCCTGTAAAAATTACAAGCATCTCTTTTTCTTTAAATAATATTTTCTTTCTTTTATGGTCAAATGAAATATATGGTATGGCATCTTGATTTAATTGCACACAGATATTTTTATGGTTTAGTAAACTTGCTATAAATTGTGTAAATCCATCTTTAGGGATTCCTTCATAACGATCACGAAAATAGGTATCTGTCTCATCCAGAATAACAGGTACTCTTCTTAAAATGGAGGGATCAATTTTCTCAGGATCTATCCCCCACTGCTTGGCTGTATATAATCGGTAATCCTTATTATATAGAACCTGTGCAAAGTCACGGATTTTCAGATCATTACTTTTCAACAGGTCTAAAATATAAGCCAGCTTATCCGGATATGTATGTAACAGCAATTCTTTTAATTTCCTGGCCTCCTGCTCTCCGTAAAGCTGATCGATCGTATGAAAATTAAATGGAGATGTCGTTAGCATTCCTTCTATATTTACCTGGCATCTAAGCTTATATGGAATCAGCTCCGTATAATGCATAATAAATTTCCTTACGTTATCCTTTGATGTATGAAAAGTATGAGGACCATATCGCTGCACTCGTATTCCGTGGGTATCTAACTGATCATATACATTCCCTGCTATATGATTTCGTTTCTCTATCACGAATACGTCAGCATTTTTTTCTTCTGCCATCTTACGGGCCAGGATACTTCCTGCCAAACCACTTCCGACTACGACTACTTTTTTATTCAATGCATGACCTCCATATTCGCTGTCTCCTTGGCACACTCTGCCTCTAGTACATTTTATGAAACTATTTTTAACATATGCAATTTTATAAAAAGAACTAGCCTCCCTTATTTAGAGAAACTAGCTCTTTCTTTAACTCTCTATATGAATTTGTTTCTATTTAATCTTTATTCTATTCGTTTGTCTTAAATTCAGAGCCTAGCTAAATGTTGCTCCATATAGTGTAGCAGTTCCTGCAGATACTGTAGTCTCTGATGACGTAAAATAGCCAATTGGAGTAAGTGTGTCACCATATTGTGTACCAGTTGTTTCTGCACCTGTAATGACCAAATGTCTTGTTGAATTCGTTGCGCCCTCAGTTACGTCTATTATAAGATATGCAGTTGCTCCAGCAGCCACTGTAGCTGTCGTTCCTGTTGCTGTCTTTATACTAACGGTGTATACTGAATCTGGCAAACCAGTAGCAAGTTCATTGCCACCATTAGTTAATACTATATCAAACTGTTGACCAGCCATACAATCATTCCTTTTTTATTAAGTTAACACTTCTATCGTGTCTACTATATAATATGCACAAACGTCCTATAAAGTGACACTTTATTGCTCTTTTATGCTAATTTCTACTGGTAACTGTACACTTGGCTCATGATAATACAATAGTTCTCCCTCTGGAAGTAAATAGGTGATTTTAAGAAATGGTTCTACTGCCTTACTTCCCACTCCTGCCAATGTCTGTCTCCCATATCCATGCTCTAGTTCTATTACAAAACCATAATTTATTATCTCTCGTGTTACCCATAGGCTTACCAGCGGAGTAATATTAATTATGATCATGTTGGCATTATTCTTGACCTTATAGGAGAAGTAATACTCCATGGCAAGGTTCCCAGAACTGTTATATGTAGTATAAGGATTTATATAATTCCTTGTGGGAGCCATTACATATTGAAAATACTGAGGAACATTCTCTTTTGTTTCCTTCACCTCATAAAATACTAACTCTGCATTCTGAATCCTTGCATTGGAGCTAATTCTCTCTACAGGAAAGTAAAAATATGCCCCTTGCATCTCCTTATAGCTTTCCCCTAGAATAATATACTTAGGGCTAATGATACATTCTGAATTTTCTACATATGAAAAACAGCTTTTACAATATAAGATTTCTGATACCATTCTTAGTTCCTCTTTTCTTCTTTACATAAATAATATCCCTCCGTCGTACATACCATCTGCTCATAGTCTTTCTTATTTCCCAATATGGTCACTGTAAATGCAGCCGTATTTCCCTCTATATTTCGCATAATATTGGTATATTCATATTGAAATGTCTGGCTCGTCTGAGCTGCCGTATCTCGTACTTCAACCGTCAATAACGTAATTAGATATAGATCAAATATTTTGAGCTGTGCCTGAATGGAAGACAGATCAACTGTAATTGTTAGTTTCGTAGTATTATAAGGTGTTGCCCCATCTTCCCATACAGCATCAATACTTTTAAACAGTTTCATTGTCGCCTTCCTTTTCCTCCTAAATATTATTACATTTCATAATAAATATGCACACTGTAATCATTTAATATGGTGTCTTCTGATTTTCCTACCAACCAAAGTGTACCTTCTAATGGCAATATGAAAGGCTCCCCTACTACAATATCACTATATGCTCTTCGCTGAGCTATTTGTATTACCTTTGGCTGGTTGGATATATTCAAAGCTACATCTACCAATAGTTCCCCTTCTGGATTATATTTTGAGATATCTGACAATAAAATGGATATATTCCATCCTACTAACTCCTCCCCAATGCCCTTCATTAGCTTTCCTTCCGTGAGTGTCAGCTCTAACTTTGGCATATCTTCTTTCACTCCTATCCGCTACTCTGTCACTACATACGTTAAATTTATTTTCGTCGTTATCTCATCCTCCCTTACCGGCCCTAGTACAAAAACAGTTCCAAAGGATATATAGCCTTCATCATTTATGCTAGTGTTAGAAAGTAGTCTGCTTATCACATAGGTATTGCCATTAATATATAGCTGCACTTCTATAATAAATTTTCTTGTCTCCTCTGGATCAATCATGCCAGTTACCTTAAGGGTCACGAAGATTTGCTCAATGTTCTTACCGACTCCTTGAGTTTGAGGTACTTCAACAATATTAGTGGATAAAAGTATTTGTGTTTCAGCACTCATATCGTTTCCTCCTTATTCTCTACCACATCATATGCCCAGATGTCACAACTTGCCTTTACACCTTCTACACTAATTACGCTTCCTTCTACATATCCATTCTGTATTACATAAAAACTATGATTTTTCTCTTTAATATCCTCTTTATTAAAGTAGTCGCTAATACTAAGCTCGATCGTCTTTTCCTGTCCATTTATCCTTACTGGTATGGATAAATGACTTATTACATAAATACGATTATGTTTTTGAATTTCTCTCCAAATGTTTGTTACATTTACTGTTACAAGCATATTGGCAGCAACATCTTCTAATTGTTTTGTATTTTCAAGTGTCAGCTCAACTATGATCTCCATAACTCTACCCCTTATCATATCCAATTAAAGAACTTGTCGCGGTTGCTTCTTTTGCTGTATCTACTGTTCCTGAAAATTCTGTATGTAGTTCTACCTCTTTACTCTCCTCTACGAGCTCACTTACCTTGAGTTCTTGTCGTATTGCTATATAAATAATTTTATTTATTGCATTTTCTATAATGGGAATACTCGCTCTTACTATGACATAAATATATTCATATTCTTTGATTTGTTCCCATAATGGCCCTAGATTAACCTCAACATTTAGTTCATTGGTATCATTCAGCATCCTTATATTCGATATTTCGATATTAATTTCTTGTCCCATAGACTTCTAACCTAAATGTACTTTTTATCATCCTATGCATCCCCTATTTAAAAGTTGCCGTTTTTTAGTTAATAACTATCTAATATTGTTCTTGAGTACGCCAATACACCATATAGATAGAGTTTTGCTTGTAAAACTCTCGCG
>JAUNRX010000126.1 GCA_030539495.1 bacterium
AATGCAAGATGTGGATACTCTTTTGCCATATATTTATAAAATTCTCGAAGTCGCTGTGACTGAAACGTTAGGAAATCATTATGTTCCAGCAGGTTTGTAATCTGGATAAGAAAATTACAATGTGCAAGATCCACCTGATTATGTGTCTGTTTAGCAGACTCTCTAAGATCTTCTATATAATTATGTAGAATTTTAAGTACTGTATCACCGGAATATAAATAATCATTTAGCTTTATCATTATTTTTACCTCTGTAGGATATTTTTAAAAATCAAGAGACCCATTTTACAAGTTTCTCTTATTGTTGGTATAAAAACAAAAACGAGGCATAATTCTACTAACTTGTAAATTATGCCTCGTTGCATCTTAATTAAGTATAAATATAATACGTAAGACTGTCAATATTGAGCTGCTCTGCCTCTTGAAGAACATCAACTCGTCATAACATCATCCTATATCGCTCAACATGCTTGTCCTTGTGTGGATTTCACCGCTAATATCTCAATTCATTATAGATGTATTATTGCTAAAATAATAACTATTTTTATAGGAAAAGCCAGTAAGCAAATTCCTTCCTATCTTTTTAATGAACGAATTTACCTACCGGCTTTTCCCTTTACCTATTGAATTATTTCACTTTTTTAAGAAGACAAATTGTTTCAACATGGACAGTCTGAGGGAACATGTCAACAGCGACAACTTTCTCTACTTTGTATCCTCTTTCTTGAAGAGTCACAAGGTCACGAGCTAATGAAGTTGGCTTACAGCTAATGTAAACCATAGAGTCTACTCCGTAATCAATGATCTTTTCAAGAGCTTTTGGATGGATACCATCACGTGGAGGATCAAGCATGATAAAGTCTGGTCTTACTTCGATTGTATCAAGCATTTTTAATACATCACCTGCGATAAATTCACAGTTTGTAAGGCCATTTAATTTTGCATTTTCTTTTGCTGCTTCTACTGCTTCCTCGATAATTTCGACACCGATTACTTTTTTCGCAACAGGTGCAAGGATTTGAGCAATCGTACCTGTTCCCGAGTAAAGATCGAAGATTAACTTATCTTTTGTTTCACCAACATATTCTCTTGCTGTGCTGTATAATACTTCTGCACCAAGGGAGTTTGTTTGGAAGAAACTAAATGTGCTGATCTTGAATTTAAGTCCAAGGATTTCTTCATAGAAGTAATCTTGTCCAAATAATACTTCCATGGAATCTGCTTTTACAACGTCTGCTAAGCTGTCGTTGATTACATGACTGATCCCTACGATCTTACCGTTTAAGTCTAATGCTAATAATGCATCTACTAACGGTTGTAAATCTACAGTTGCTTGAGAGCTTGTTACTAATGCGATTAACATTTCTCCAGTTTTTACAGCACGACGTACTAATAAATGACGAAGGTATCCTTCATGTCTCATTTTATGATAGAAACTTACATCCTTATCTGCAAAGAAGTCTAATACTGTACGTAATACTTTGTTATAATCTTCATCAACGATTTGACAAGCATCTGTTGTTACGATATCATGGAAGCTTCCTTTTTTATGCATACCAAGAGCAAGAGGTCCGTCTTTTTCTTCATCACCAAAGGAGAATTCCATTTTATTACGGTAACCGTGTTCTACTGGGCTGCCTTTAATTCCTTCGAATACGTAGTCATCACATACGCCATCGATTAATTCTTTTACCCAGTTTGCTTTTACGTTTAATTGTTCTTCATATGGAAGAGATTGAAGGGAACAGCCACCACATGCACCAAAGCTTTTACATACTGCTTCTCGGGTTTCTTGTGGAGCACGTTCTACTACTTCAAGAAGACGTCCTTCGCATTTGCCTTTTCTCTTCTTATTGATTTGTGCCTTTACTGTCTGACCAGCAAGCGCATTTTTAACGATCACTTTTTCGTCTTCTATATACATAATTCCCTTATTTGGGAAATCTACTTTTTCGATTCTACCTTCTACGATTTGACCTTTTTTCATCGTAACCTCCAGATATTTTATTCGCGTCCGTTCGACACCATTTACAACCTTATGATTTTAACTGATTATTATAGTTTTTTCAACCTATTTCGCAATCCATTTTCGACAAATGTTAGTGTTTTCAACAAGCGCAAAGAATTTTCTATCTCTCTTTTCCGTTTACAAGTGGGTCAATCACATTTGGTATTAGATAGGATACTACCGGTCCTACCCCTAATGCGATAATAATTGTGCCTAGGCCAACTACACTTCCCATGAAATATCCAAATACAAGAAGAAGGATATCCACGATAATTCTTGCATATTGAAGTTTTAATTTTCCTCGAAATGCATCACATAGAATAAATCCCATCGCATCATATTGGCTAATTCCTAATTTTGCACAGCTGTACATTGCAATTCCTGTACTAGTTGTAAGAATACCGACACACACGATAACCAAACGAATAGCCATGTTAAAAGAAGAACCGTCAATTGGAAGAATATATAGGACAAAGTCAGAGATATATCCAACTAATACCATGGCTAAAATAGTACCTACACCAAAATATCGAAATCCTGGGTATAACAGAACCAATGTAAGTATGATATTTACAAGTAACTGTGCAGTTCCGAAGGATAAGCCTGTAAGGTTTGCCACTCCTAGATTAAAGCAGGAAAACGGATCTGTTCCAATATTCGCTAATCGAAATAATGATACCGCAATACTGATTAAAGTAATTCCTAATATAGAATAACCTAGCTTTTTTAGGGAAATGCTTTGCATATACTCCCCTAGTTTTTTTACGTATTTGTTCATCATAGTAATTTCCTTTTTTTCTTTATTTACAACATTCGTCATTTTACCACATTATTTTACTTTTCTTCAATAGCGTTTCACTGGATATATACTATAGTATGCCTAATTATTATGCATATATATCCACTTGCTTTTTAAATACTTGGCATATATAATAGATTCCGTATTTTTATATTTAATTTTAATATTGAAAAAATAGTCTTTTTACAAAGGAAGGATCCAATATGAAAATTGCTTTAGATACTCATACGCATACCCTTGCAAGTGGTCATGCTTATAATACGATTAGTGAAATGGCTGAAGCTGCTAGTGAGCTAGGTCTTGAAATACTTGCAATAACAGAACATGCAATGGCAATGCCTGGTACATGCCACCAATTCTATTTTGAGAATTTAAAAGTAGTTCCACGAGAAATGCATGGCGTTCGTCTAATGATGGGAACAGAAGCTAATATTATCAATCTCAATGGGGAACTTGATATGCCTGATTACCTGCTTGCCAAAATGGATCTTGTAATTGCAAGTATGCATCTCCCATGTGTCACACCTGGTACTGCTGAGGAAAACACCAATGCGGTGATTGCTGCGATGAAACATCCATCTGTCAGTATCATTGGCCATCCGGATGATGCACGTATTCCTATGCTATATGAACCATTAGTAAAGGCTGCGAAAGAACATAATGTATTGTTAGAGCTTAACAACTCTTCTTTAAATCCAAATGGATTTCGATTAAATGCCAGGGACAACGATATTGAAATGCTTAAGCTTTGTAAGGAATATGGCGTTTCCATTACCCTTGGCAGTGACGCTCATTTTTCTACCGATATTGCAAACTATAATTACGCTTTTGATGTTTTAAATGAAGTAGATTTCCCAGAAGAATTAATTGCTAATACTGATGTGGAAAAATTCTTAACTTTATTACGTCGCAAAAGAAACGATCTCTAAAGCAACCCTATTACAAGTCCCTTTATTTATCACTTTACTTTAATGCTTTATTGTGGTAAAATGTTGTAGTGAATTTAGATAACTTACTACTAAATATAAAAAGACTTTAAATAAATACAGTAACCTAGGAGGGACTATTAATGAACAAAAAGATCAAGACACCTGCGGTTGATTATCTATTCGATGCTATCTTAAGCTTGAAAGACCGCGAGGAATGTTATGTGTTCTTTGAAGACATTTGTACAATTAATGAATTACTTTCATTATCTCAACGTTGTGAAGTAGCAAAAATGCTACGTGAACATAAGACTTATTTAGAAATTGCTGAAAAAACTGGTGCTTCCACTGCTACAATCAGCCGTGTAAATCGTTCCTTAAATTATGGAAATGATGGTTATGACATGGTATTTAGCCGCGTTCAAATGGAAGAAAAAGAAGACATTTCTGAATAAATGAATGAAAAAAGAGCTTTGCTTATAGCAAAACTCTTTTTTTTATAGCTTTGTCTCATACATCATCCACTCTTTATACAGTCCATCGATTGAATCAAAGATATAATCCGGCTGACATTCACTTTGCTCAATATCCTGAAGCGTTGCTTCGCCCGTAAGTACCAATGCCGTATCTACGCCTGCTTGTTTGCCACATAAAATATCGGTATATAGACGATCTCCTACAATTAACGTCTCCTCCCTTGAAAATTCATTTAACTGCATGGCAAACTCAACAATTGCCGGCTCTGGTTTTCCAATAAAATAAGGCATTTTCTTCACTGCATGACTTATCATTTCACAAATTGCACCACAGTCTGGAATATATCCAAATTCCGTTGGACATGAATAGTCAGGATTAGTAGCAATATAATCTATCTCTCTCTTAGTTAACAGCTCACAAGTATCCTGTATCTTCTTATAAGTCAGCTGATTATCATAAGACACCAGAACGCATCCAATCTCTGTATTATGAGCATCTGTCGTTACACGGATCTGATGATGTTTTAGTTCCTTTATAAACGAATCTGTTCCTACTACATAAATCAGCTGATTTTCATAGTGTTTCTTTAAATACTGCACCGTAACATAGGATGCAGTAACAAAGTTAAACTCCTCGGTCTCAATGCCAAGTTCCCGAAAACTCGCCCTATAGTCCTTTATACTCTTCGTTGCATTGTTGGTAACGAATACAAATCTCCCGCCACAGTCCTTGATTTCCTGCAACATTTCCCTTGTCCCATCAATCAACTGTTTTCCTTTGCATACTGTTCCATCAATATCTAGTAAAAAAAGTCGTTTATTCTTTAGCTTATGTTTCTTAGTTGGCATGATCGAGCCCCTTCCTTATGTTGATTGCCACATCCGGATAATTTGTGATTACCGCATCTATTTTATTTCGTATCAATTCTTCTACGTCTTCCTTCTCATTTACCGTCCATACTCTTACTTTCAATCCGCTCTCTTTATACTGTTTCATAAAATCCTTCATCTTTAAGTGGTATAGCGCAGGATGAAGGCCAGCCACTCCTGTTTTCTTAGCATAGTCTTCTACATTCAATATGACATCACTATATAAATAAGCAACCTCTGCTCTTTCATCCAAGCTTCGTACCATTTGGACACTGTAGTGGTTAAAGGAGGAATAAATGACTCTGTCTTGCATTCCATACTCTTTTACCAGTGCTACTGTTTTCTCCTCCAGCCCCTGATACCAGTAAATTCCCGTCTTTAATTCAATATTTATTACTATGTCTTTCCCTCTTACTAGTTCAAACACTTCTCGTAAGGTAGGGATCTTTGCTCCTTTATATGCTTCCATATGATTGTCAAAGCTGAATGTTTTCAACTCTTCTACTGTATAGTCTTTCACAGATCCTTTGTGGTCACTGACCCTGTCAATGGTCTCGTCATGGATTACGACAACCTCTCCATCCTTGGTAAGCTGTACATCCAATTCAATTCCATCTGCATTCTGTTCCATCGCAAGCTTAAATGCCTCCAATGTATTTTCTGGTGCGTATCCACTAGCGCCTCTATGGGCAAATATCTTCGTCATCTTATCATCCTCATATACTTATTATAGGCAGCAGGATTTCCTGCTGCCCTTATTTTCTTTTACAATTACCTAGTTATTTACTAGATTATATTCTTCAATTGCCTTGTTAATTGAGTCTGCCATATTCTTTACGGTTGCTTCCACACTATCGCCGTTTAACATTTTTTCAATACTTGCCTCAACCGTTGCTCTTGCTTCTGGGAATACACTAAGTAATGCACCTGCATACTCTGGTGAAGAGTCATGAAGCTGATCGATTGCAGTTTCAAATTGTGGGAATTTTGCAATATTGTCTTTAAATACTTGTTGTTCATGTGCTTCTGTCGTTACTGGGAAATAACCAGTCTGTGCATTCCAATATGCCTGTGATTCTGCTGAAACAAGGAACTTCACAAATTCCCATGTTGCACGTAATTTTTTAGGATCTTTGTTATTAAGTGCCCATAAGGAAGCACCGCCAATGGATACGCCGCCTTTATCGCTGGATTTAATCTTAGGGAAATAAGCAGTTCCAACTTCAAATTTGCCATTTACATCTTGAAGGATTTGTTTTAAGGATGCAGTAGAACCAAGTGTGATTGCTGATTTTCCTGCTGAGAAATCTGCTAAGCCAGAGTCCCCGCCTTTTCCTACGTTTGGAGCATATTTTTTATCGTATAATGATTTCCATGCTTCTAAGATATTCTTTGCTGCACCATTTTGATCAAATTCAACTGCTGTCGCTGCTGCCGTACGTCCATTTCCATTGTTTGCATAGGTAAGTCCTTGTTTACCTATAAACTGTTCAAAGAACCATCCATAGATACCAAGTGAGATTGCTTCCCCTGCACCACCTTGGTTTTGAAGCTTATCTGCGACTTTCTCAATTGCCTCTAAGCTGTCCGGAACTTCTGCAATTCCTGCTTTCTTAAACATATCCTTATTGTAGTACATGATTGGTGTCGATGAGTTAAATGGCATAGAATATAATTTGTTATCAATTGTATAATATGCTGCCAAGTTCTTCTCCAGCTTAGACGTATCATACTTGTCTGCATCCACCATGCTTTGCATTGGCACTGTCCATCCAGACTCAATCATAAAACGAGTACCGATTTCATATACCTGGACTAAATCAGCCCCCATATTTCCGATTTGTGCACTTTTTAATTTATTTAAAGAGTCATCATACTCACCTTGATACTGTGCATTTACTTTAATTCCATATGTATTTTCACTATTGAACTTCTTAACCAGTTCATCTATTGCGCCGCCATTTACACCACCCATGGAATGCCAGAATGTAATCTCAGTGCCACTTACCTCATTGGCAGCTGCCATAGCTACTGTTTCTGTACCTTTTGCTGCATCTGTTTTTTCTGGTGATAAGGCCTGTTCCTCTATATTTTTGCCACCACATCCTGCTAACGATCCAACTGCCATTGCGGCAATCAAACCTAATGAAATCATTTTCTTTCTCATTTCTTCTTTTCTCCTTTTACTTTTTTAATTTTTTCTTTAGCCCTTCACTGCTCCGGAGAACATTCCACGAATAAGCTGCTTCTGTCCAACAATAAAGATTGAAATAGACGGAACAATGATCATAACAACACCTGCTATCATTAACGTGATGGATTGTGAGTCCACACTGTTGAGCATGCTAATACCAATTTGCACTGTTCTCATGTTTTCTGAGCCAGTTACCAAAAGTGGCCACATATACATATTCCATGCATTGATAAATGTATAGACTGCCATAGCTCCAATTGCTGATTTGGTCAATGGAAGTAAAATCTTTATTATAAACTTTAAATTAGAACATCCATCTAACTTTGCTGATTCATATAATGAAATTGGAAATGTCATATAAAACTGACGGAACAAAAAGATCCCCATTGCCGATGTAAGATATGGAATAATAAGCACTCCATAAGTATCTAACATTCCAAGCTGTCCAACTGTCAAATAGTTAGAAATAATCGTTGCCTCTCCAGGAACCATCATGGTTGCCATAACGATTGCAAACAAGATCCCTTTCCCTTTAAACTCCAAGAAGGAAAATGCGAATGCCGCCAAGGAACAGCTGATAATCTGTCCAAGGGTAATCATCCCAGCCACAAAGAAGGAATTTATTATAAATCGAAGCAGTGGCACATTGGTAAATGCCTGTTTAAAATTACTTAACGTAGGATGCTTTGGTACTAAATTCATCTCTGTGGTAAATAGTTCTCCTGATGGCATAAATGCAATACTGATTGCATATAGAAGGGGAAGCAATACTACAAAGGCAACTAGTACATTGACGCCAACGCGAAATACTGTCTTTGCCCTTCTTTTCGCCAGTGCCTTACTATTCATAATCTCTTTTAGCTTTAACAGCTCTTCCGTTGTATGATAATTCATTTTTCCATTTTCCATTATAAGAGCTGAATTTTCTATCTGACTCATTAGTACTTCACTCCCTTCTTTTCTATTCGAAACATCACTAAGGTAACTAACATAATAATAAGGAACAAGATTACAGATTGTGCCGCCGCACTTCCAAAACGATAATTAAAGAAGGCATCCCGATAAATGGAATATACGATTACATTGGTACTTTCACTTGGTCCGCCCTCTGTCAAAATCTTTATTTGTCCAAATGACTGAAATGCCTGAATGATATTTACAACCAACGTATAAAACATGATTGGAGATAGTCCTGGCAATGTCAGACGAAAGAATTGCTGCACCCCGCTTGCTCCATCAACGGAAGCCCTCTCATAAATGGACTCATCAATATTTCCTAATCCTGCCGAGAAATATAAGAAGTTAATTCCGCTATTGAGCCATGCCGTCAACACTGCCACACAGATCAGTGCGGTATTCGGATCATTTAACCAGTTCACGTTCAGATGAAGCAACTTGTTTACAATACCCACTGCAGGATGCAGCATAATCTCAAAGATAAGCGCTGCAGAACTTGATGCAATCGCCATCGGAAGAGCATACGCCGTACTGAAGAAGCGGATTCCTGGAAACGCCTTATTACAAAGCACTGCGGTAACCAAGCCCAGGATCATGCTTCCCCCTACCACGATCAATACAAAGATCAATGTAACCTTCAGGCTGTTTCGAAATGATGCTGACTGAAGAAGGTCTTTGTAATTTCCTAATCCCACAAAGATCTTAGCCTGTCCCATTTTATTGGTCTTATATAGACTCAAATAAACTGTCTTAAAAAATGGATAAAATAGAAAAACTCCAAAAATTAATAAACTAGGAAGCAAGTAGCAATAAGATGACCATTTTCCTCTTTTTCTAGCTTTTTTCATTATCTTTCCTCCACATATAGTAAGTTTTGTTCTGTCTCTTGATCAAAGATATGGATTTTATCTGGATCAAGGTAAATAGGAATTTCCTCTCCTGGCATAGTCTGATTTTCTGCCCCTAAACGAATCGACTGACTTTTTCCTTGGATCTCATAATATAATATAACCTCAGAGCCAAGCATCTCACGTGTCACAACCGTTTGCTTCATCCCAATGGTATTCTTTTCACAGCCCTTTTCTACAGCTGTTTCATAGTCATAAATATCTTCCGGACGTATGCCAAGAATGATACGCTTGCCCATTGCCTTGTCCTTTATAAGTTCACCCTTATTCCTATTCAGATACACCTTTTTCCCTGTTTCTTGTCCGCCAATATACAGCACGGTCTCCTCCCCCTCTTTTCCAACCTGGGCATTTACAAAGTTCATGCTTGGAGAGCCCATAAACCCAGCTACAAATAGGTTGCTTGGAGTATTGTAGATAACATCGGGAGAAGCTACTTGTTGCACGATACCATCCTTCATTACGACAATTTTTGTTCCCAGCGTCATCGCCTCAGTCTGATCATGCGTCACATATATAATGGTTGCCTCCAATTGTTCATGTAATTTGGCAAGCTCAACGCGCATCTGCGCTCTTAGCTTTGCATCTAGGTTGGATAACGGTTCATCCATTAAAAATGCTTTGGCTTTTCTTACAATCGCACTTCCAATGGCTACCCTCTGTTTCTGCCCTCCGGACAGTTCCTTTGGACGTCGATCTAGTAAATGTTCTATTTCCAGTGTTTTTGCCACCTTATGTACTGTTTGGTCAATCTCCTTTTTGGGTAGCTTGCGAACTTTTAAGGCGAATGCAAGATTTCCATATACGGTCATATTGGGATACAATGCATAATTTTGAAATACCATGGACATACCGCGATCCCTAGGCTCATGATAATTACATAACTCACCATCAATCCATAATTCACCCTCGCTAATCTCCTCGAGTCCTGCAATCATACGAAGCATCGTTGACTTTCCACATCCGGAAGGCCCTACAAAGATAATAAAATCTCTATCATGAATATCCAGATTAAACTGTTTCACTGCATACTGTTTATTTTCATATATCTTAGAAATATTTCTTAACGCAATATCTGACACAGTATCTTTCCTCCTGACTTGTTTTTCGTTTATTAATCGATTTCATATAAACTATATCATCCAATTTCTGCATCAACTATCATGTTTTGATAAAATATCTGTAAAATTGCGGTAAAATTTAAATAGGTTTTGTAGTAGCTCCTTCCTGTAAAAGTTTTTACCATATAAAAAGACGGAGCCTCTTAGAGACTCCGTCTT
>JAUNRX010000019.1:0-14198 GCA_030539495.1 bacterium
AAGCATCTAATAATTGATCGTAAACAGTTTCACCTTCACCAATATAGAAGATATCGAAGTAATCAGCGATTGGTTCTGGGTTGTAACTACATGGTCCACCACCAATAACGATTGGATCTTCTTCTGTTCTGTCTTTTGCATTTAAAGCAATGCCGGATAAATCAAGCACTTGTAAAATGTTTGTGTAGCACATTTCGTATTGAAGGGTAATCCCTAAGAAATCAAAATCTTTAATTGGATCTTGTGATTCTAACGCAAATAATGGGATGTTTTGCTCTCTCATAATTTTGTCTAAATCTGTCCATGGGGAGTATACACGTTCACAATATGTGTCTTCTCTGCGGTTGAACATATCATAAAGGATTTGAATCCCTTGATGTGACATACCAATTTCGTATACATCTGGGAAACACATACAGAAACGAATGTCTATTTTATTAAGGTCTTTAACGACCATATTAACTTCATTACCGATATATCTAGCCGGTTTTTCTACTGTTAATAATATCTCATCGGAGAGAGCTAATTTTCTCATAGAAACCTCTTTCTTCTTGTTTTTATCGTATCTTTTTATTTTCTATACGATAGTATTCTTGACAAATATATTAGTCACATTCATCAATATCTCATGTATTTTAGCATAAATTGTAGAACTCGTCTATATGAAGTCGTAGGGAATTTGTTTTTCTGGGTATCTTTTACTCCTATTTTCCCCACTCCTATTCCTCAATCTTTGTTGCTGCAATATTACTCTCCCATTTGGCTGCAGCTTCTTCCTCACGTTTCAAATAGGCTCTCGTATAAGGGCATACAACAAAACATTTTCCACATAAAGTAATCTGTTTCTGTATCTTTTCTGCCGAAAGCTCTCTTGCCTTCTTTCGACATGCAATCGGATCAAAAAATTCATCACGGTCCAACTTGGCATTCCACAACTTACCCGAGATTGCTTTTCCAGGACAGGCATCATGACATTTCATACAGTTTCCACAACTAGACTCTGTAATTGGCGTCCCCGTAATCAATGGTGCGTCTGTTAATAAAGAAGTCAGACGTATGGCAGAACCATATTCCTTTGTTACAAGTAATGCACTTTTCCCAATCCATCCAAGTCCAGCTCTTGTAGCCACGGTCTTAAGTGGCAGTTTTGTACGGTAATTTCCATATTCAGTTACCACTTCGGTCGTCTGTGCTTTCGCTATGTATCCTTTTTCACGTAAGAAACGTTCTCCTACCAAGGCAATATGATTTAACTTGCTCCGATATTCATGATATAGATTATAATAGTCCATATTTGGTCCATCCTCAATAGATAAGACTAACTCCGGAGGTATTGCAATTGCCATAGATACTCCACACGGAAATCCATCTTCGACCAACCCCTCTAAATCAGCGACACCTACCAGATCCGCCCCAGCCGCTTTTAAGACTGCTTTTAGTTCTTTCGTTAACGTTTCCCGTTTTTCTACTTTCTTCTCCATTATTCTCCCCTCCCCTTATACGCTCATTTCTTTCTTTACTTTTCTCCCCTTTAGGGTCGCCGTCCATGAAGACATCTTCTTTCCTTCACAAAATGCAACACCTACATTGTAATAGGTAAAGTCATCTTTCCACAGCAAAGTCTCTGTCCCTGAGTACATGCCATTTTCTGATTGATAGATGGACAGGATGCTATCACCAATGACTTCAAATGTTCCTGCTAAGTTTCCAAGGACCGGATTATACGAGGTCCAAGATAACGTTGTCTTATCCTTGGTCGAACGAATGTTATATTCATTGGTAAAATGCATTGGTTCCTGCGTACGAACTTCCATAAATCCTGATAACGTCCATTCGTTCTCATTTCTTATTGTAGACACTTCACCATACAATGGAGCCGCCTTGCCTTCTTCATCATAATACGTACCTCTTGCTCTCCAGTCTAATGTGGTATAAAAATAGGTATGCTTCATTCTTACCACCCCTTGCTTTCCTGAATAAATCTCTCTAGTTCTTATCTTATCACGTTTGGGTATTTATGTAAAATAAGGCGTGGATTTTCTCTCTCTTTCGATTGAAAAAACTCACGCCTTTTATATTAGGTCTTGTCCTATTTTGTTTTATATTCTTCCAGTGCAATTCCTTGCTTCATAATCTTCTCTGCGGCTTCTTTCCCTACATAACGATAATGAGAGGCCGAATACTTCATTCCGGTTACCTCTTCTTTCTCTTCGGGATATCTTAGGATAAAGCCGTAATCTTTACAATGCTCTTTTAACCAGCTTGCAGCTTTCGAATCACTAAACTGATCATCGTCTTGTGTTTCATCTGCGCTTAAAATATCGACTGCAAGTCCAGTCAGATACTCACTATTATCCGGAAGGGATACTTCCTTCTTTGCCAGCTTCTCGGCATCTTTTTTTGAATTACCATCTGCTATGTACTCATTTACTTTGGCATCATATAATACCTGTTGTCGCTCCTTGGTATGATAGCCAGAGGATGCATATACGTCGTATCCTGCATTCTTTGCTGCATCAATCATCATTGTTAACGGTTCTGCCACACTCTTGTCCATAAATATGCCATGATATACTTCTACTAGCTTAGGAGTTACATCATCCGATAACTTTTTCTTATTATTTACAAGGATCAGAGGATCAATATCGCTTTTTGCTTCCAATGCTTCGACCTGTTTCTCCGGCTCCTTTGTCTCGCTTGTCTCTTGGTCTGCTGCCGTCTTATTCGTTTCCTGCTTCTTTGAAGTCTGACTTACCGATGGTATAAAGGCATCAATTACCTTTATGCAGACGAACAGTACTATTGCTGCAGCGAACAACCGAATTGCAATTACAATTGCATTATGTATCATACGTTTTCTTTTCTTTTTCTTCATATATTCTCTTCGATACGCTGCTTTTCGTCTTTCATAACCAATATCATGCTGTACATCACGAGAATCCATTTTCATCACCATCCCATACTAATGCTGTCTTCATAAGTATTCTACATGGAATGGCATGAAAATGCTAGATTAAAACGTAATTTTCTTGAAATAGATGCCTCTTTTTATACAGGTTTCCTCTAAGGCTGTGTATTTGTTTCCTGTCCCTGTTCCTCCTTATCAAGACCAAGTAACGGAAGCACTTTTTCTTTGGCAAAGGAGGACACCGACTCTTCCATCGTTTCTATGGCATCATTTTGTGACATTGCAGTCTTAATCTGGTCACCACTGATCAATGCTTTTACTCCAAAGTAGTCAATGGTAATGACAAATAACGCAATGACAACAGCTGCTGCAAAACGAACGCCTAACTTGGTCATATAGGACCATTTAATTGGCTCTAGATCATTTACATCAATTGCACCGTCATATTGTGATGCATGGAGTTTAGGCTTTCGAACTAGAAATGGCTCCTCTTCCTCGTCAGGCTCCTCCACCTCTTCTTCTCTCTTCTTTCTATCGCTTCTCTTATCTTCTTCAAACAGACTTTCTTCTATCTCTTCCCCCCTTGGAAGATTCTTTGTCGGAATATACACTGCATGAAGAATTTCAGGACCAGCATCTTCCTCATACGATTCCTCTTCTGGCTCATACTCTTCAAAGACAGGCAGCTGCTTTTCACATTGCTCCCTTGCGTATTTTACCCATTCGGCACGTGTCATTGGTTTATAATCATCCTCTATATTCGTTCTGTGTTCCCGTCCGTCTATCTCAATCATCTTAAAGCTCCTTTAAAACTCTATCTCTTACTCCATATATATCCTGTCCATTTTAGAAATATGCCTGTTTTAAAGCCGTCCATTGAGGAAAGATATGACTTTTCTGCGCTTGAATTTTACCCCTCAGTATGTTAGGATAGATTTTGAACTGTGACTAAATATATCAGTCACAAATTTATCTAGGAGGTCTTTTATTAATGTCTACAAATGTATACGATATTCTGCTTGAACGTGGATTTATCGAACAAACTACACACGAAGCTGAAATACGCGAATTATTAGGTAAGGAAAAAGTTACTTTTTATATAGGCTTTGATGCTACTGCTGACAGTCTTACAGCTGGTCACTTTCTTACTGTAATGGCAATGATGCACATGCAGAGAGCAGGTCACAGACCAATTGCTTTACTTGGTGGCGGAACTACTATGATTGGGGATCCAACTGGTAAATCCGACATGAGAACTATGATGACAAAAGAAACAATTCAACATAACGCTGACTGTTTTTACAAACAATTAAGCCGTTTCATCGATTTCGATGATGACAAGGCTATTATCGCTAATAATGCAGACTGGTTATTAGATCTTAACTATGTAGAATTTTTACGTGAAATCGGTGTTCACTTCTCAGTTAACAAGATGTTAACTGCTGAATGTTACAAACAACGTATGGAAAAAGGTCTTACTTTCTTCGAATTCAACTACATGTTAATGCAATCTTATGACTTCTGGAAATTAAATAAATTATACGGTTGTACATTAGAGCTTGGTGGTAACGATCAATGGTCGAACATCCTTGGTGGTGTTGATCTTATCCGTCGTAAAGAACAAAAATCCGCTTATGGCTTAACATTCAAACTTCTTACTACTTCTGAAGGTATTAAGATGGGTAAAACTATGAAAGGTGCTGTATGGCTAGATCCTGCTAAGACATCTCCATATGAATTCTTCCAATACTGGAGAAACATTGAAGACGTTAAAGTTGAAGAATGTCTTGGTCTTCTTACTTTCCTTCCAATGGATGAAGTTCGTAGACTTGGTGCTCTTCCTGGCAGCGAAATCAACCATGCAAAAGAAGTGTTAGCTTACGAAATCACTAAGATCGTTCACGGTGAAGACGAAGCTGCAAAAGCATTAGAAGCTTCCAAAGCATTATTTGGCGGTAACTTAAGCACAGAGGATATCCCTACTACTTCTTATACAAAAGAACAATTCGAAGCTGGTATTGATTTAATCACTTTATTAGTTGATGGTAAACAAGCATCTTCCCGTTCTGATGCAAGAAGAAATATCACTCAAGGCGGTGTTTCTGTTAACGAAGAAAAAGTTACAGACTTCGCTCGCGTATTTACTCCAGCTGATTTCAATGCAGATGGTGCATTATTAATCAAAAAGGGCAAAAAATCATACCACTTATATAAAGTGGACTAATATTGATCACTACAGGCACGATTTAGTTATTTCTGAATCGTGCCTGATTTTAAAGGAGGTAATAACTATGGCATGGTGTCCAAACTGTAAGACTGAATATCGTGATGGTGTTACGAAATGTGCAGATTGTGGAGCAGATTTAGTGGATGAGCTAAAAGAAGAAGAAACTATTTGTGTTGCTACATTCGAAGAAAAAAGACTAGCGAATAAATTTCAAGAATTCTTGATTTATTCTGAAATTGAAGGAAGCGATATCTCCTTTGATCCAAATGAAGATGTATTCGTAGTCAATGTAACAAGTTCCAAAGCCGACGAAGCCAAAAAGCTATTTGAAACCTTTAAGGCAAATGAAGCCAATAACGAAGAACCTACTTCTGAGGAAGAATTGGAAGAAGAATTTGACTCAATGTCTGATCAGTCAGAAGCTGATGTCCCAATCAAACAAATTATGCCGGAATCCACAACTACATATGTGAAGAAGAAAGATCGCTATGCGGACTTACGTTCCACGTTCTGGATCTTCATCGTATTTGGTATTGGTGGCCTAATCTTTACAGGACTTAATATGGCAGAAGTAATTACGTTTTTAAATAACTACTTCCAATATACGATTATGTCCTTAGTCTCTCTATTCTTTATCTTTGTTGCAATTAAATCCTTACTTGATTCCAAACGTATTTACCATGAAATCGATCAAGAAGAAGAAAGCACAGAGCAAATCAAAAAATGGTTACAGGAAAACATGACAAAGGAAGCTCTTTCTCAGTTCGATGATGACTCATTATCTCCTGAAATCATTTACTTAAAGAAGACAGAGTATATGAAAGCTCAAATCTATGAAGCATTCGATATTGATAATGACTTATTTACCGATGAAATCATCGAAGAATACTATAATGAATATATTGAATAACCGAAAAACAGCCACATGCATTTAACATTTGCATGTGGCTGTTTTTCAGTATTACGGTAAACTAGAACAAGGGCTCTACGGTCCGTAGGTTGTTTTCCTGCTGCTTCTTGGGTATTCTAGTAGTAGGAATCGATGAAGGGAATGAAGATAGTATGAACCACTATATAACAAGTACTACAATTAAGACATTACGTGAGCAAAAAGGCTATACGCAAAAACAATTAGCTGATTTACTATTAGTGAGCGATAAAACAATTTCAAAATGGGAAACAGGCAAGGGACTTCCGGATCTTAGCCTTATCGAACCATTAGCAAAGGCACTTTCTGTTTCGGTGGCCGAACTTCTTTCCGGAGAATGCATGGTAAACCGTAACCGTTCTGCCAATATGCTACGCTCCAGATTTTATGTATGTCCAATCTGTGGAAATGTGATCTTTTCTACAGGAGAAGGAGCATATAGCTGTCATGGCGTTACTCTCCCACCTCTTGAAGTGGAGGAAGCGGATGACACACATCAGCTCACTGTTGAGAAAATTGAGCATGATTACTATGTGACTATGGACCATCCAATGAAGAAAGAACACTTTATTTCATTTTATGCCTATGTTACCTGTGACCGTGTACAGATTGTCAAACTATATCCGGAACAAAATGCAGAGACTCGTTTCCCAATCAAGGGACACGGCTTAATATTAGCTTACTGTAATAAAGATGGACTATTTAAACTAAAAGTATAATAGACCGTCTGATAAAAAACAGACAGATTGCTTTTCACCATAAGCTTCTGTCTGTTTTTTACATTGGGAATATTATATCAAGTACATTATGATCTGCCGCATTTCTAATCTCTATCACGAAGTCATCCAAATCAGAGCAAAGATAGTGAAGTAAATGCTGATTGTTCTCATACTGAGTTTGGATTAACTTAGTCAAAATGGACTCCACCTGCTCTTTTAACTCCTTATTAGTCCGCATTGTAATTGCAATTGCAAGATTCTCATACTGCTCATGAGAATAGCCTTGTTCTGAGAGTGGCTTATTACTAAGCAAATGTCCCATCATTGATCGATAAACAATTCTTGTTATATTGTCAAATAACTCCTCATATCCTTCCTCATAAGCCATGAGCACATTTAGTACATATTGACGGGGAAGTTTTGACAAAAAGAGCTGTTCCGACGAAATATACGTAAGGTAAGTATCAATTGCATCCACGCCTTGCAGGTCATAAATCGATTGAATGGTAGGATAATCTAGGGTAAGGACGGTATCTTGGGGAGCAAATCGAGCGTCGTAATATTGAAAGAATGCTGGCATTCCCTTCTTTATGGTCTCTTCATAGCATATACTTCCGTAAGAATCAAAGCTATCCATCAGCTCGACATAACACTGATTGGCCTTTTTCAGCTTCTCACATACAAGATCATAGCCTGCCTGATAGGCTTCTCTTGCAAGCATCTGTTTTTTCGTACCTTGTTCTAGAAGTTCATTTGTATTGTCTCTGTCCTTCTCTTGCTCGTTGATACAATATAGTACGGCTTCCATTAATTGATTGGCTTTTTCATACGTAATAGAACTGCTCTCTCCACTAGTATATTTCTGGGCTAATTCAGCTACCAGAGGAAGCAAATCCTCCATCTCAAATTCACTCATTTTTCATCCTCTTCATTTCGATAACGTCCAATAAATCGTCTTGTGCCCTCTCGCACTTCTCTTGCAAACTTCTCAAGACTTGTGTCTTCCAAAAACTCAACAGAGCCTTGGCAATCACCATTAAACTCCTCCCTCATATATTCAATTAACTCATCGTCTGTAAGCTCATCCAATGCCTCATTTTTATAGAGATAAAAGATGTCCTGTAATGCTCCTATCGTATCTACGTAATTGTCTTCATAAATATAGGGTGAATCACAAAATGCATAAATCAACTTTGGAAGAATGCCTTCACCAAACTCCACACGCCCTTGCTCGGTCAAGCTGTCCTTACGGTCTGTAAGCAGCTGTAGAGCCTGTTGTTCTGAAAGCACAAGGCCAAACTTCTTCGTATATTGATTGCAAGCATTTAGTTTCTCTAATTGATTTGCACTACTTCCGGTAATTAAAGAGAACGGATCTATCTCCTTCACACTACCACTTCCTTCTTTTATAATTTCATTTATTACAACTTATTTTCCAGCCAATGATCCGGGATTTTATTCCACTGCTTGTTAGTATCCTATCCAAGCACTCCTCTAAGTATCCTCTGATTTTACTCTGCCTTAGTTTTCCATACAAGACTTGAAAAATTACCAGTTTTGTGGTAATATTAAACTTAAGTTAAGGGATAGAAAATCAATATTTTTATTGAAGTTCTATCTTTTTTTATTTTATTAAGGAATGGAGATTACAAATGAACAGTTTAAATACCCTTACACTTCATATGATCAAGTATTATGAAAATGATCCAAAGAGAATTCAACATTTTATAAAAGTACATAGTTTTGCAAAACTGATTGCCGAAGGGGAGGCTCTTGATCCAGAGACACAGTTTATCGTGGAAATTGCCGCTATTGTTCATGATATCGGAATTAAGCCTGCAGAAGAAAAATACGGAAGTTCCAATGGAGAACTGCAAGAAATCGAAGGACCGTTTGCTGCTCGTAAGATGCTTAGTGAGCTTGGATTTGAAGAATCCGTTATTAAGCGTGTCTGCTATTTAGTCGCCCATCATCATACCTATGTTGACATTGATACTGTTGATTATCAAATCCTAGTGGAAGCAGATTTTCTTGTTAACCTTTATGAGGATGGATTAAACAAAAAAGCTGCCCTTACTGCTTATGACAAGATTTTCAAGACAGACTGTGGAAAACGAATTTGCCATACGATGTTTTGCATCTAGATCGTCCCCTTAACAGATTTTTAGGAGATAATGACGATATTTATATGACTTACTCCACATATAGTTTTCCAGCCGGAAGACCTAACATTGCTTCCAAAGATTATACCTTTACCTCGGATTCCAAGAAATCTCAATAAATTGTCCGTTTATTTTCAATAAAAAAAGGACTGTCGATTAATTTCGACAGTCCTTTTTTCTTAATCTCTAAATAGATCTTCGATCTCTTCACGAGTAAGCTTATTGATAAATACTTCTTTGGATTGGATAACTGCTTCCGATAAGGCTTTCTTACGTTGCTGTAATTTGTAGATTTTCTCTTCAATTGAGCCTTTTGTAAGAAGTTTGATTACATGAACCTTATTCTTTTGTCCGATACGGTAAGCACGGTCAGTTGCCTGCTCTTCTACCGCTGGATTCCACCATGGATCAAAGTGGATTACAGTATCTGCACCTGTTAAGTTAAGACCTGTACCACCAGCTTTTAAGGAGATCAAGAAGACGCTGCCTTCTCCGTCATTGAATCGTTTTACATATTCCTGACGGTCTTCCATTGCTGTTGATCCTTCTAAATAGAAGTATCCAATGTTTTGTTTCTTTAATTCTTCTTCAATTAATCCTAACATGGATGTAAATTGAGAGAAGATTAAGATTCTATGACCATTTAAGATAATATCTGGAAGTAAGTCCATAAGTAAGTCTAACTTACCACTACCACCTGTATAGTTATCGATAAATGTAGATGGATGACAACAAATCTGACGAAGTCTTGTAAGTGCTGCAAGAATCTTCATCTGACTCTTCGCAATACCATTTTCGTTGATTTCCTTTGTAATATCATTACGGATACTTTCCATGTAAGAAAGATAGATATTACGCTGTTCGTCTGTCATATCTGTTAAATACTTGCTTTCGATCTTTTCTGGAAGCTCTTCTAATACGTCTTTCTTCATTCTTCGTAAGATGAATGGCTGGATATGACGGCTTAAGTCTTCTAACACTTCCTGATTGTTTTCACGAATAATTGGTTTTTCATAACGTTCTGCAAACTTCGCGTGACTGAATAAATAGTATGGCATAATAAAGTCAAAGATTGACCATAATTCAGATAAACTATTTTCAATTGGCGTACCAGTTAAGGCAAAACGATATTTCGCACGAACTTGTTTTACCACTTTCGCACTAATGGAGTTAGCATTTTTGATAAACTGTGCTTCATCGATAAACATCGTATGAATCTTCACTGCTTCATAATGCTCGATATCACGGCGGATTAATGGATAAGAGGTAATGATTACATCGTTATCTACATGAGTCTCGATTAACTCCTTACGGATTTCAGGACTACCACTTACGACTACCGTACGAATGTGTGGTGCGAAGTTGTGGAACTCATCCTGCCAGTTGTAAACTAAAGAAGTTGGACAGATAATTAAGAATGGCATCTTTTCAGAGCCGCTTGCTTCCATCTCTTCGATACAGCTTGTAATATACACAATCGTCTGAAGTGTCTTACCAAGACCCATATCATCGGCTAAGATACCGCCAAGGCCGTTCTTCGCTAATGTTCTAAGCCATTTGTAACCAGTTACCTGGTATGGACGAAGGCTTACTTCGATGCCGTCTGGAAGTTCAAAATTAGTGGTACTAGGTTCTACGATGCCATTCACTAATTCCACGAATTCTTCATTTTTCTCGATGAAGTAATCCTTACCTTCTTCTAAAATATTATTTACATATACTGCAGAGTTTTTCGGTAACATTAAACCATTTTCACCGATATTCTCTTCGTCTACATCTAATTTGTCAAAGATATCATTGATGGATGCAAAGTTTTCATCTTCAAGGGAAATAAAAGCACCATTTTTCAATCTATGATACTTTTTCTTTAATTGTAAGGATTGGAATAAGGCATGAAGCTCATCTTTTGGGATCTCTTCATAGTTAAATTCCATCTCTAACATATTGATCTCATTATTTACCTTTAAGGCAGTTGTTAACTTACCTGGGTTACGTAACGTAAAGTTTTTGAAATCATCGGAATAATATAAGTCGCATGTATCACTTAATTCGGTAACACCGATTGTTAAGAATTCAAAGATATAACGTTCGTCACGAAGTGCGTAATAATTACAGCTTGGAACAAAATGCATGTCCTCTAACAGAGAAATAATTGCACTCTCTTTTTCTGGCTGACGCACAATGATCAGACCGTCTTTTGCGACATAATCAAGTGGGTTAATTTCATATTCACCATACTGGAACTTCACAGTAGCACGTACATTTGCTTTGTGCTTATCTAGATAAATCGATGGTTTTAAATCCGCAACGATATATTTGTCTTGAAGTTCGGATGGAATATCAAGTTCCATCGTCTCAAAGATTTTTGGAAGAACCATAGATAAGAACTTATCCTTGGATTCATTGTGGAATACCAATGGCTTGTCCTGTTTTCCAAAAATAGAATAGAATGGCAGGTAATTTGAAATAAACTTACGATTTGGACGGTATAATACGTTATCTACAAGCATTAATTCCCCTTTATCCGTTAGTGGGATAATGTTTGCATTCTCCTTGTCCTCTAACTGGATGGAATTCTCATCAGTAATTAAACCTAGCTTGATTACCGGATTACCTTTTACATAACGTGCACGCTCTAATTCATTGTTGTACACTTGAATATTAAATGGTTGTTCATCTAATTGTTCTAATAGTTTAAAGAACATGTGCTTTGATAACGCTACCATATTCTTTTGGAAGATTAGATTGCTTAATGAGCTTCCAAGTACCTCTTGCACTTCGTAAATTTCTAAGAAGAAATCTAAGATTGCCTGAGATTCTTTTGTAAATGTGCTTTCTCCATGAATAAATTTAAATTCTTTTCCAAGCACGATTGTTTCTTTTCGCATATATTCAGATAAGAATTTACGAACATTCTGGATCTTATATTGACGTCCGGCACCTGCAGAGAGCTGTACATAGACTCTAGATTCATCATTACGAAGTAAGTTCGGAATACGAACCGTAACTTCAATGTCATAAACTTCACCATAAGTTGTCAAAAAGTCTTGCTTTTCAAAATACTGCAAGATACGATACGCTGCCATATCCTCTGAGGTATTAGGCTTTTTCGCAGTTTTTTGTTCATAATAATCAGCAATAAATAAAAGTAATGCAACAACGTGCTTACATGGACCTGTGTGTTTGGCATGTCCAGCACAGTTACAGGAATGGTTTGCAACCTTCCCATCTTCTAACGTAACACTAACATTATAGTCGTTACTTCCTTTTACAATTGCAAAATATTGCTGACTAGCTTTTGACCAACGCACATTTGTTACAGCCTGACTTTTATAGTAACGCGCGCCACGTAAATAAGTTGTTTCGTTCGCGGTCAATTTTTTAATTTCGTCTCGTGTTAATACATTCATACAAAACATCCTTCTAAACGTTTTTTAATCATCAAACTATTATATCATATTAAAGGGATTAATTGTAGTTTTTTTTGTGATAATTAATAAATTTCTATGGTACCTCTACCACAAATTGCATAAAAAAGCGCTGAAAATACCATAGAAAGGGAAAAAATCCCCTGTATAATCTGGCTGATTATCAAGGGATTTTTCTATTCATTGTCTATATAATATTGTCGTTCTTCATAAAATTGATCACTGTAATCGGTTGTACCCAGTTTCATCCACTTTGGATAATTTACTCGATGATAGTAATTAAGCTGATAATAAAGTGGAACTTCTTGGTTGCTCTCTTTTTGATCATAACTACTGAAGTCAGGATCGATCGTCTGAGCAGTGATAAAACGATAGTTACTTCCTTTTGTTGGAATGGTATACCGATACTTCTGTGGATTTGATCCAAACCATAAATCCTCCTCTTCTGCATCATCCTTCTTTATTTCATAACAAGCATCTTCTCCGGAAGCTGTTGTATAAATGCCATATACGATTGGTTCACAAGTCATATTATCATCTGCAGTAAAGGTAAAATAGTCGGTAAATGTATGAGCTGGCTTCTCTTTCCACTCCCCATAGGTAAGCACTCTTACCGTATTAGGAAACTCTGCTTTCTCGTTAAAATAACTATAGACAAACGTTATCTGTAACTTATTCAGATCTTCTTTTTCTATGTCTCTTGTCTCATCATTATATTCAGCATAAGAAAACTTTGCATCCCTTTGCACAACTGCCTTACTTATTCCATCGTAATTGGCGATTTCTTCTGAGGAAAGCTGCGTTATGATTTCTTCAGGAAATCCAGCTTGTTTCATCTGTTCGATAATTACATCCTCTTTTGCACTACTTACTGTGCTATCATACGTTTCCAAAGGCTGTAATAAGGAAAGATAACGAACTGCAGGAACAAGTGTAAGTACTGTAATCAGGCAAATCCCTGTAATAGCATATAAGATTAATCTGTCTTTTGATCGATTGATTTCGTCTATATCTACCTCTTCCCCTTTCTTTGTAAAGACAAGATTGACCGGTGATAAATTTGAAATAATGACGATTACCAATGCAATCAGTACAAAAAATCCTAGCCAAGCGACTTGCACAACATAAGTCGAAAACAGTGTAAGTAAAATAATCATGATCAGACTTTTCTTGACTTTTCCATATGCATGGGCAATTTGCTGTGCTAGTTCCTGCGTGCCTGTCATCTCATACATTCCATTCTCAATCTGATCAAATATTGCATATAGTATTCCTGCCTGCATCACAAATATAATACCTGAACTTACTAAGGTAAACAAATCTCTTTGATACTGAGATACAATAATTGAAAAACACCGAACTCCCAAATATGCAATTCCCAGTTGATATGCGTTATGTAAACTTTGGTTTAACCCTTTTACTAGAAATAATCCATGTAATATTAAAAATGCACCAAGCAATGTTGTAATCTCCGCTAACGGAAATATAGGCAAGGAAATCGTTATAAATGATAATATAATCCCAAAAGTCATTTGACTCATGCAGACCCTCCAAGGAGACTGATCTCTATTATTCTCTATTAAATCTTCCATCTTTTCTCTAAACTCCCCTTATTATTTCTAAATAACACATAATTAGTCTTTATTATATCACGACATGCTTCTGATTCCAAGTAAGAACTCCTCCTTGAAGGACTATCACGTTTTATTGGCTGCGTTACATTACAGAAAAGCACATAAAAAAATCAAGAAACGTTCCGAACAATTTTCTTGTTACGGCTTCATTCCTTGATTTTTCTTAATTTCAAACTTTTATTTCATTCAAGT
>JAUNRX010000019.1:14298-38676 GCA_030539495.1 bacterium
GTTACGGCTTCATTCCTTGATTTTTCTTAATTTCAAACTTTTATTTCATTCAAGTCTTTTCGTCAAATTAGAAACGTGTTGCGTAGCCGCACTTCTTACAAAGATCTTCCACTGCTCTTCGATTGGAAAATCCATGATAGATATTCTGGGCGCGTTCACCTTCTAAAATTTCTTTTAACGGCTTTTCAAATACATTTCCAAGCGCAATATGCCCTTCACTGTCGAGACAGCATGGAACTACAGTTCCATCTACAAGGACACCAATTTGGTTACGAAGGCCATGACAGAACACTTCATCCGTAATATCAGCAACCTTAAGATCTGGCCATGCAAATTTCTCTGCCATATTTAGATATACGTTATTTTTTAACTTAATTTGACGAGTTTCTAATAATTTCTCACCTAAGGAGAAATCAAGAGATAACTGCTCTTCTAACATCTTTAAGATGTCATTATTTAAACCATTTGCACCTCTTAACTCTTCGCTATCAATGTTCCATAGACGGATTGCGCAAATGATATTGGAATTTTCATTTACATGATTGATAAAATCAGTAACATCTTTAATATATTCTTCTAATTCCACGGTTTTTTTATTTGCTTCAAAACTGTGTAATGAAATATTTACTTGTCTTAATGCCTTTGCATTTACTAATTTTTCAGTACTGTTTTTTAATAAAGTTCCATTGGTCGTAATATTTACCTTTAAGCCGTGACGTTCACTCTCGCTTAAGAAGTACTCGATTTCCTTGTTTAACGTTGGTTCCCCCATAAGGTGGAAATATACATGTTGTGTATAGTCTTTTACATGCTCTAAGATATGAGAAAATTCCTCACGTCCCATAAACTTGGATTTTCTGCTTGTTTTCGGGCAAAAGTTACAACTTAAATTACATACGTTTGTGATTTCAATATATACTTTTTTAATTTTTTTCATGCTATTATTTAAACATAATACGCATTTGTTGTCACTTGGTAATATTACGCAGTATTTTACAAAGGTATTTGTCGATTAGCCTTCGATTAAGAATGCTGCATAGCCGCGCATTGCTTCGTAAAGGTCAGCTTTACTTACAACTTCATATGGTGCATGCATGTTTTGAACAGCGATACCTGCATCAATTACTTCCATGTTGTAATTTGCCATAATGTAAGCGATTGTACCACCGCCGCCTTGATCAACCTTGCCAAGTTCCGCTGTCTGGAATGTAACTTCATGTTTGTCCATAATTCTACGGATTTCTGCCATATATTCTGCATTTGCATCGTTGCTTCCAGATTTACCTCTTGCTCCGGTATATTTATTAAATACAAAACCGCTGCCAAAGTAAGCTGTATTTTTCTTTTCATTTACGCTAGCATAGTTTGGATCGTAAGCTGCACTTACATCTGAAGAAAGCATCTTAGAATTTGTAAATGCTCTTCTGAGTTTTAATTCCGAGTAAGATCCAGTACATTCCATAAGTTCTGCTACCATATTTTCAAAGAAACGGGAATGCATGCCAGTTGCACCAACACTGCCGATTTCTTCTTTATCTACTAAGATACATACGCTTGTCTTTCTTGGATTTTCCACATCAAGCATAGCTTCTAAGGATGTATACGCACAACAACGGTCATCATGGCCATAACCGATCACCATGCTTCTGTCAATTCCGTAATCTCTAGCTTTTCCAGCTGGTACTACTTCTAATTCAGCAGAAAGGAAGTCTTCTTCTTCCATTCCGTATTTTTCTTTTAATAATGCTAAAATATTAGCTTTTACTTTGTCGCCTTCTCCATCTTTTAAAGGCATGCTTCCGATTAGAACATTTAAGTCTTCCCCTTCTACTACTTTAGAACCTTTTTTGTCTAATTGGTCTGCTGCTAAATGGATCAATAAGTCGGAAATACCGACTACTGGATCGCTGTCATCTTCACCGATTACAACGTTAATTACGCTGCCATCTTTTAATGCGACTACGCCGTGGATTGCTAATGGTTGTGCCACCCATTGGTATTTCTTAATTCCGCCATAATAATGAGTATCTAATAATGCTAAAGAAGAGTCTTCATATAAAGGATTTTGCTTTATGTCGATTCTTGGTGAGTCGATATGTGCGCCTAAGATATTCATCCCTTTTTCAATTGGTTCTTGTCCTACACAGAATAACACAATGTTCTTGCCCATATTGGTTGCATACACTTTGTCTCCTGCCTTTAGTGTTTCTCCGGCTTCGATAACAGCCTTTAAATCTCTATATCCAGCAGCTTCCGCTAATCTTACTGTTTCTTTTACACATTCACGTTCTGTTTTACAATCTGAGATATATGATTTATAACGATCCGCTAATTGGAATACTTGTTCCATTTCTGCGTTATCATATTTTTCCCATGCGTTCTTTCTTTCCATGTTCTTATCCTCCTATAGTTGCAAATTAGTTCTAATCATGTCATATTATATCATATTTTCTACGCAATTGTATCAAATTGTGGTAATTCATCATAAATTTTCCTTGGTCCACTGTTCTAATGCCTCTAACTGCTCCTTGGTATGGAAATAATGCTCGCTTCCTTCTAACACGGTCAACTTACAGGAGCATTGCTCTGCAAATTCTTCTACCGTGGCCCGCTCCTGTAAATAATCCTTAGAGCCATATAGAATGCAGGTTTTAGTCTTCCATTTCTTTATCGGATGTTCTTTTACATAAGTATAATAGTCATAATCTAATACTTCTCCAATGTTCGTTGGAATGATGCGGCGTTGCTTCAGCTCTTCCTCCGTCACATTAGTCCACATCATCATATTTTGTATTAATCGCTCCATATTGACGATGGGAGATAAGAAAAGGCACTGATCAAAGCTATGCTCCTGATATGCCACCAGGGAAAAATAAGCTCCCACACTGGTTGCAAACAGGCTTATCTGATGCCAGCGCGCAGTTATGTACTCATAAATAATACTTAGTTCCTCTACTCCGGTCTGAATGTCAAATGGGGTATTCTCCTCTTTCCTCTCTCCATGCTGGGGAAAATCAAAACTTACCACTTGGTACCCTTGTTCTGCTGCCAGTTTAGCAAAGCCCTCTGCATCCTCTTTGCGTGATAGTTTGCCGTGAACATAGAGGTACAGCTTATTTGACTCTTCCCCCCAGAGCATTGCAGGAATATGTTTGATTGTTATATGTTTCTGTTTCATGCCATTCCTCCTATTTCTTCACTAGCTGCTCATAAGCCTCCTGCCGGATCCATACACTTAAGTCCCCAAGAGCAACCGGAAAGTTTCCATATCCATCTTGTCCAATGATTACCGGATCACTTATGCTTTGCGTGACATCCACATATACCTTACCCATCTCAGCTTCACCAACGTACATGGTAATATTATTGGCATCATCTTTGGAAAGCACCACTGCAACGGCTGATTTACCGTCCATGCTTTCCCTCGTCCAGCCAATCTCATTTGACTCACTTACATAGTCATGCTGCGTGCCATAAGCAAACTCCTTACGTATCTTAAGAAATAGCGCGATTTTACTAGCTAGGGTTCCTTCCTCGGTAGGGGTATCCGGATAATCCTTATAGAAGACACATGGATAGCCTGCCTCTCGTAACAGGATAAAGGCGTAGGCATGAGGTCTGAACCAGTCCTTAATCGCCCTTGCTTCTGTACCCGGATCCTGAACCATTCTATTCTGGGTATCATGATTATCTACAAAGGTCACTGCATTACATGGACAGGTGCTGACCAGCGTATCATGCAGCAAATTACTTAATGGGTAATTCATCTGGTCAGAAGCTAAATAAAGCCGTTCATGAAGCGGGAAATCAAATAAATGCACTGTCACCTTGTCTGTCGTAATGTGACCTAAGTATTTTTCTAATTCCCGATAATCAAGGTCATAGTATTCGCCTACTACGAATAGTGGCTTCTTGCTTCCCATATAGTTCAGCCATTCATTGTAAAACTGAGGCCCAATATGCTTTAAGGCATCCAGACGGAACCCGTCCACATTGGTCGTCTCCAGATACCACTCTCCCCAGTGCTTTAGTTCTTCCACTACGGCAGGATTTTGCACATCCAGATCCGAACAGTTTAGGAAATCAAAGTTGGTGTCTGGATCCCACTCCTTCCCTTCAAACAGATAAATCTTATTAGGATCCGCTGGTAGCATTCCATTGGTATCAACTCCGTCAAAACAGTCCTTATTCCACTTAAAGGAGGAATAGTTATTGCCACGTTTCTCGTATAAGAAATCCGTCCATGCCTCAATGGTCTCATGCTCATTGGTGCAATACCAACGTTCTGCCCTAGAGTTTCTCCTCCAGACGATGGTATTTACGGTTTCCGTCTTTTCGGCTCCTGTCATATGGTTGACTACCACGTCTCCATATACTTGTATTCCCACCTTATGACAGGCTTTAATTGCTTCTATGTATTGTTCTTTCGTTCCATACTTGGTACGCACTTCCCCATCCAATGACTTTTGAGGGAACTCACCAAGGTCATAAAGGTCATATACGGCATAGCCGCTGTCATTCGGACCATCGTAGCCTTTATATGCGGGTGGCAGCCAAAGCGCTGTTATTCCGGCTTCTGCCAATGCACTTGCTTTCTCTTTCACTTGCATCCAAAGACTTCCGTCACATGGCAAGTCCCATTCAAAATACTGCATCAGAACACCATTCATACTCATTTTCTCACCCTTTCCTTACCTCCTTTCATGGTACTCCTTTTCTATTTCTTTGTAAATGTGGTTCTTGAACAGCAAAAAAACGCCATAAAACTACGGCGTTTTTTTGCTGTTCGGTATTCTATTGTTCTTTATAATCTGTTTGTACGATCACATTTCCCGAGCTGTCTAACAATGGTGTTAAACCGCCGGAATAGCCTGACCAAGTATATAGATAATGGACTCCAGTTTGCGTATCGACGATAATTTTCGTCCCATCCATGGCACCCTCTTTATAAATAGTCTTAAACCGTTCTTCTGATTTCTTGAACATCATTCATTCCTCCAATCATCTACTCTCATACACGTTTATTATAGCGCATGTAGAAGATTTTACCAAGCTATTTCCACTCTGCCGTGATCATCTTAGATACCATGGTAGTATCGTTCTTCGTAAATACAAGATCCTGTGTCTCTTTATGTCCATCTTTGAACGTAACGGTTACATGTACCACTTCATCTTTTAATGCATCTGCTAACTTCTTATATACTGCTTCTCTGCCCGTATCGCTTCCGTCATCCTTTGCACTAACTCCGATTGCATAGAAATTTCCCTCTTTATTTTGGTCATCATACGCTACCGTATAGGAGTTCTCTGCTTTTGTAAGAAGCCAGTTTTTCTTGTTTTGGTCTCCCATCACCTGATCATTGCCATCTTTGCCTTGTTTTCCTGTAATCAGCTCTTTTGACATAGAACCTGCATATTTCTTGGTATCATAATCAGCTGCCTGATCCTCTGTTGCCTCCGTCTTTTTATAGAATACGCCTTTATCCAGTGTATATGTGATGTTTTCGATGTTATCCCCTTTAATATCAGCATATAATCCATAATATGACGTAATTAGTTTGTCATCATTTCCTACTCCACTAAAACGATTGCCATCAATCAAGCGATACGCTACCTTATTCTTGATTATTGACTGCGTTCCTTTTTCTACCTTGCTGGTATCTGCTGTTTGCTGACTGTCTGAATTGTCTTTTGAAAGCTCTGCCTCGTACTCTTTGATAAACTTGCTTGCTGCCGCCTCATCTGCCTTGGACGCATCCAGTGAAACGTCAAATAATAAGTTCATGCCTTGATAGCTCTCATTTCTAGCAGTAGTTCCGTTTTTCTCATCATAGCTATAGGCTTCGCTATTATATGCGGTTCCATCCTGCACTGCTAAATATACATTGGAGTTTGCAAACATCTCTAGATTATTACATTCCACCATACGATATAACATGCCATCTTTTACAACACTTACTGCCGAAGCATCCATTGCATGAACATCGTATTGCCATGGCTTTAAGTTCTGCACAAATGGGCTTACATAAATGGCGTCTGTCAACTTCATTGGAGTACCGTCTTTTCGTTCAATCCCTACTGTAAGATACGTCCTGTCCTCTTTCACTTCTCCATCCGGCTGTACGGACGCTTCAATCTGCTTTCCGGAAACGGTTCCTAAAAATGCAACCCTGTAATCGCCAGACTCTCTGACTACTACTTCATTTTCAGCTTTTCCAAATGCCTTTGCTAATTTTTCATCTTCGATTTCCACTGCCACCTGCTTTGGTGACATCCATTTATATGCTGCATAAGTTCCTGCTGGTACAATACAAACGGCTGCGAAACATGCAGCTCCGATTACTAATTTTTTCATTGTTTTCTTCCTTTCCAAATACGTGACATTTTGGTTGGAAGAAGCCTCCCTGAGTATCTTTTGATAAAGTTCACCTTTTTCTGCTTCACTTAACTCTGTCTGATCAAAGGAGTTTTTAATTTTTTTATTTATCATTGATCATCACCGCCTATCATTTCTTTTAATAATTTTCTCGCCTTACTTAAATAACTGCGTATGGTCGAATTCGGTTTATGTAACATCGTTGCGATTTCGGCACTATCATACCCATGATAATAATATAAATACACTGCTGTCTTATATTTATCAGGCAATTCCATGACCGCTAATAGTGTGGTGTCGATGTGAACTCCATCTGAACTATCTTGATACTCTTCATAAGTGGTTCTCTTCTTCCACCAATGTTTTAGTTGATCTTTACATAGATTGGTTGCTGTTACTATGAGCCATGCTTTTTTATGCTCCTCATCCTCAAATTCTTTTTCGCTTTTTATGTATCTGACAAATGTCTCCTGCACGATATCTTCTGCATCATGCTTATTTCTCATATAGGATAAGCAAATATGAAATACCATATCTACATATGCTTCATAGTCTTCTGCAAAACCGCAATCCGTACGCAATTCTAGTTCTGCCATTCTTGTCCTCCTTTTTGTCGAAGTATGTCCCGGTTAACTACCTCTTTACTAATAACACGATTGAGCGATGCCATGTGACGAAACTTTTTTAAACTTTTTTAAATATCGTCTTATAACTAAAAAAAGCTGACCGTATTTTTTACTACGATCAGCTCAGACTGTAGACAAAGTGATTTTACATTTTCCCCAAAGCGATTCTTGGGGGAAAGTTTGAAAACCATCGGTGTTCATTCAAATCGCTATCCGGAAACGACGCTTTTCAGCTCGTTGCTCCACACTTATTTCTTTCTAACAATATCTAGCGTATGTCCGCTGGCACCTAACAGTTCTTTTCGCTCGCAAGTGGATAAATGATATTTTACAAAGAGATCAAAGGTCTCCTCATCCATCTCATTTAATGTATTACGCATATAGTTGGCAGGGCCATCTGCTGCAATTAACTTAATTCGCTCTACATCGGCATCTGCATCTAAACGGTCAATATCGTCTACCCTGACATAGTCATAGAGATCCTTTGGCTGTGAGACAACATGAAAATCTTCTGTCACTTGTCCATTTTCAATGCAGGCTTTGATATTATTCTTCTTAAATCCATGGGTTAAAATGCTGTATTCATTCATAATATAGGCAACTAAGATGATACCGCCTGATTTTGTCACACGTTTTGCTTCCGTCAATGCCTTTAACTTGTCTTCGTAAGTGTATAAATGGTACATTGGTCCAAAGACGAGTGTCACATCAAAGCTATTTTCTTCAAAACGGGATAAATCAAGTGCTGTTCCCTGATATGCCTTTGCCGTGCTTCCTTTGGATTTTAAGATGCCTAGGTTGTATTTTACAAGCTCGATTGCTGTCACATCATAACCTTCATTGGCTAGTAACACTGAGTATCTTCCCGTACCGGCTCCTACATCGAGGATCTTTGGATTTTCCATGCCCTCAAGGCATTCATGAATATATTTTAATGAGGTGATATACTCCACCTGTCCATGTCTTCTTGTTAAACGTTTGTCTTCACAAAATTTATTATAATGCTTCTCTAATTCCATCGTCATCGTTTTATAGTTCCTTATCTTTGCTCTATTTGACTAGTATTATTATGTTCGACATTATTATATACAAAACTAATAACTTCTTCAATAGTAAAGCATTTTTTCACTTTATCTGCATACAAAAAAGAGCCCAATAAAGGACTCTTTTTTATTTGGAATTAACCTACTAATTCACCTTCGTTATCTTCACCTAAGATTTCGCTACGATCAACGTAAGAAGTGTGAAGTAATTCTTCAGAAAGCTCGCTTAATGGTTTTCCGTAGAATTCTTCGTATAATGCTTTGATTTCCATGTTTTCGTAACTTGCACGTTTCGCCATTTGCTTGTCTACGTTGTAAAGACCATCAATTCTAGCTTGTCTTACACCTGCAATTTTGTTACGTTTGTGTTTTGGCTGGCCTGCACCACCAATACATCCACCTGGACAAGTCATTACTTCGATGAAATGGTATTCTTTTTCGCCATTTTCTAATTGTTCTAATAATTTACGAACGTTTCCAGTTCCGTAGATTACCGCAACATTAAGTGTGTATTCTCCAATTGTTACAGTCGCTTCTTTCATTTCATCCATACCACGAACTGGCACTAATTCATAAAATTCTTCTGGAGCTTTTTCTTTTGTAATGAATTCATAGCTTGTACGAAGCGCTGCTTCCATTACACCGCCAGTGTTACCAAAGATAAGACCAGCGCCACTGCCTTCGCCCATTAATGGATCGAATGCTGAATTTTCTAATGCTTCAAAATCAATACTTTCTTCTTTTGCCCAATCAGCAAGTTCTTTTGTTGTAAGAAGGAAGTCTGTATCACGCATTTCTTCGATGCCGTGATATCTTCCAGCTGCGTTCATTTCTTCTCTACGAACTTCAAATTTCTTTGCAGAACATGGAGCGATTGTTACATGAACGATTTTTGCTGGATCAAGGTTCATTTTCTTAGCGAAGTAAGTTTTTACGGTTGCACCTTGCATTGCAATCGGGCTTTTAGCTGTAGAAAGGTTTGGAAGGATTTCTGGATAGAAGATTTCTGCAAATTCTACCCATGCTGGACAACAGCTTGTGAATTGAGGTAATTTTCCGTGTCCAGTTGTTACACGTTCAATTAATTCACTTGCTTCTTCCATAATTGTAAGATCGGCACCAAAGTTAACATCAGTTACATAATCTGCACCTAATTTTCTTAACATGCCAACCATTTTTCCTTCTACGAAGGATCCTTCTTCTACGCCAAATGCATCACCTAATGCAATACGAACTGCTGGTGCTGTACTGAACACTACGATCTTTTCTGGATCCGCGATTGCTTCTCTTACCATTGCATATTCTGATTTTTCTACGATTGCATCTGTTGGACAAGCAGTGATACATTGTCCGCAGTGAATACAAACCGCTTCATCATTTGTACGTTCTAAATCATAGTACTCTTGTACTGTAACATAATCCTTACAAACTCTTTTACATAATCCGCATTTGATACATTTATCCTCAATTAACTCAAGTGATGGATTGCATAATTCAATCGGAACTCTTTTTTCAAGACATGTGTGTTTACTCATAACTTCTTTTCCCCTTTTGCGACTACATTTTTATGATCACCCATGTCACTTATACAACAAGCTTATTAAAGCACTGCTGCTGACCTGTGACGTGAGTTGCTCTCCTAGGCAGTACTTAACAAACTTTTCTTTTATTCAATTCAAATAGCATTTTCCAATCAATACATTCCTTGCAATGGTACAGTTTCTTTTTCCTGCCCAATTCAATTTGTATTATCCCACTACAATGATTTCTATGTATTAAAGGATTTTCATCTTCTTCCTTCCATCTCCTCCTTTTATTTGTCAAAATTATTAAATTATATCAAGTAGGAAAGAGGCTGTCAATAGTAGGAAGCATTCCTGTTGTTGGTTATTTCTTGTTTTTATGACATAATATTCCTTACTTCTCTGGCAATAAAAAAGAAGATAGCGCAAACTATCTTCTTTCATTTCCATATTATTGTTCATAAACACCATACTCGCATCCCACATGCTTTGCAAGTACTTCATCAACTAAGGCAATACCATCCGGCCTCTTTTCATATAATTTCAGCACACCATATCCGGTGCCGCCATTCCAAAGCCTATTATGAAGCTTTTTACCATTTGGTGCCTCATAATTTACAAGCAGCATCTCCTCTTTGTTACAATGGATTTCCATTTGAAGACGTGCTGTCTTTGTATCCTGACATACACGCCAGATTAGCTTGTCTTTCGTCTCTTCACAATCAAACTTGGTTCTTGCCAATGTCCAAATCTTGGAGAAATTAAACTCATAGTTGGTTCCCTCATAATAAAAGGCGCCTAGCAACTTACGGTTTAATGGAATGCCAAAGGCTTTCGGCCTTCCTCCTCCAATATCAAACACACTATTATGAAGTCTACATTTGTATTTCTTACTATAAAGGTCATTGGAGGACAGCCATACCCATGGACTGGTAAAATCACTTCCCCAGTTCTTATCAGCGTAGCCAAAGGAATCCTCTTTTGTCACCACATAGTTTTCACCATTTACACGAACCTGTCCCTCATATTGAGTCTTCATGCCTTCTGCATGCCAATACATCTCAAATGCATTTAGTTTACGAAATGGCTTACTTGCACCATAGCCCACATGAAACGCGATTTGCTTGTCAATCGTAAGGTTCCATTCCATTTCACCGCTATCGCAAAGATACTCAGGATGCTCTTTTACTTCCGTCTTACTGACCTTAACCTTTCCCATTGTCATCGTTTCGCTTAGGAAACAGTCCTCCATCATAATCTGAAACGATGGTTCGTTTCGTAGTCTTACTGCCTTCCAAGGGAAAAATCGATGGAGCTGTGTAGCATCTTTTCCCCACCATCCTGCCTTTACCATGACATACGATGGAGTGATTTTGTTCTCCTTATGTAAAGGAAGCTGGCCTAATACAGGAGCTTCTTGTTGTTCCTTCGGATTGCATGTAAAAAACTCTATAAAAAATGATTTTTCTTCACCGGTACGTTCATTTTTCCCTGTAAATGAATGCCACCACCAATCATAGCCTTGTTCTTTTAACGGCCCTTCTAACATAAAATAATCCCTAGTGATATCACTTTTGTTCATCGCCATTATTCTCCGTTTCTTTACAACTTTTATTAGTAATATACAATGGAACAAAAAAGATGTAAAGAGATTTGCAGAACAAAGCATAAAAAACGACACCCATAAAAATGAGTGCCGTTCTTATTTATATTAATCTGAAGTAATTATTTTTTATTTTCAATTACTGGCTCGCAAGTAATGTGAACACCAAGCTTCTTAAATACATCAGTATCAATAGATCCTAATAATACAGAAGAGTGAGCTTCACATCCTCTTAATTTAGGTAATTGTTCTAATGCAAGTCTAGCATTGTTGTCTGTTGCAGCACTAGCTGATAATGCGATTAAGATTTCATCTGTATGAAGTCTTGGATTACTGCTTCCGAAGTACTGTGTCTTAAGTCTTTGGATTGGTTCGATTGCATCCGGAGAAACAAGATGTACATCATGTCCAATTCCTGCTAACTCTTTTAACGCATTTAAAATAGCTGCTGCAGATGCACCTAATAATGCACTTGTCTTACCTGTGATGATCTTGTCATCAGAAAGGCTGATTGCAACTGCTGGGCCGTCTGTTGCTTCGCTTTTTGCTAATGCTTCTTTGATTACGACACGGTCAGCGATTGTAATGTTCGCTTGCTTCATCAATAATTCTAATTTTAATACGATTTCTTTCGAACCAAGACCTTTTTTAAGATCGCCAAGTGCTTGATAGTAACGACGGATGATTTCTTGAGTTGATGCTTCGTTACAAGCTTCATCATCAACGATACAGTAACCAGCCATATTTACACCCATGTCTGTTGGGGATTTGTATGGACTCTCACCATTGATTTGTTCGAACATTGCATTTAATACTGGGAAGATTTCGATATCGCGGTTGTAGTTTACTGTCGCTTTACCGTATGCTTCTAAATGGAATGGATCGATCATGTTAAGATCGTTTAAGTCAGCTGTTGCTGCTTCGTATGCAAGGTTTACTGGGTGTTTTAAAGGTAAATTCCAGATTGGGAATGTCTCAAATTTAGCATATCCAGCTTTTAAGCCTCGTTTGTTTTCATGATAAAGTTGAGAAAGACATGTAGCCATTTTACCGCTTCCTGGACCAGGAGCTGTTACAACAACTAATGGACGACTTGTTTCAATATAATCATTTTTGCCGAAACCGTCTTCACTTAAGATATATGGTACATTACTTGGGTATCCTTCGATTGGATAATGTAAATAAGATTTGATTCCTAAATGAGTTAATCGTTCACGGAACTTATCTGCGGATGCTTGACCTGCATATTTTGTAATAACAACGCTGCCAACCATAAGGCCGCGGCTTTCAAACATCTTAACTAAACGTAACACATCTAGATCGTATGTGATCCCTAAATCGCCACGTATTTTATTTTGTTCAATTGAATCTGCACCAATTACGATTACGATTTCTGCTTGTTCTTTTAATTCTAATAACATTCTTAATTTGCTGTCTGGTTCAAAGCCTGGTAACACGCGGGATGCATGAAAATCATCAAATAACTTTCCACCAAACTCTAAATACAATTTGTTATCAAATTGTGAAATTCTTTCTCTGATATGCTCTGACTGCATTTTAAGATACTTATCGTTATCAAATCCTATTCTCACTGCTAACTACCTCTCTCTAAGCAAAATTATTAATTCTCTAATTTCAAAACATCTCTTTAGTAAATAGTATGTACTTCAAAGGATACATATATCGACGAAACCTGTCCTAAAATTAAGTTTTTATTATACGTTACTTTCCCTCAAATATCTATAGTGTATAGTAGCGAATATTACTCTTAAAATCCTATATGCCTTTGTGCAAATGTCACTAGTCGACAAAAATCTAAGGTGTTTTCACTTAATTCCCCCAAAAAAATAGCAGCCCAAGTTTATCTCAGACTACCACTTTTATTTCTCTATTTTAATACACTTAAAAGTTCTTCTTTCTTGGCCATAATGGAACCTTGCACCATGGCAGGGCTTCCACCGCCTCTTACTTCCCATTTCTCTTTTAAAAGGTTTAATACGTTTCTTGCATCGTCTGCTTTGCTTCCCATAATGAAACGATATCCTTCATCGTCATTTCCGGTAAAGATACCGCTGACACCTGCATGTCTTGATACAAGCGTATTGACAGCATTACGCATAACAAGTGCATCTAAGTTAGTTTCAAATAGATATGCATTTTCTTGTTCTGTCGGAATGGACGCTAATTTTGCTTCCATATACTCACTCTTTGCATCAAGTAACTCATTTTTTAAGGACTGGTTCATGCTCTTTACCTTCTCTACTGCTTCTACCAAAGTATCTTGATTTGCAGAGAATGTCTTAGAAAGTTCCGTTACTACTTGCGTTTTCTTTCTAAAGTCCTCTAATGCGCGGAAGCCACAAAGAATGCTGATACGAATACCGCCTTTGTAATTCTGCATGGAAACAATCTTTAACATACCGATTTCTCCGGTTCTTCTAACATGAGGTGCACAGCATGCACAGACATCAATATTAGGAACCGTAATAATACGTACCTGACCTTCAATTTCAATCTTGCTTCTATAATCTAAAACTGCTAATTCCTCTTTACTTGGATAGCTTACCTGTACTTCTAGGTTGCTGATAATTGTCTGATTGGCAGCGTATTCAATCTCTGCTGCTTCTTCCGGTGTAATCATTCCGTTAAAGTCCATGGTTACGACTTGGTCACTTAAATGAAATCCTACATTGTCGTATCCAAATCTGGCATGTACCAATCCGGAAAAGATATGTTCTCCAGAGTGTTGCTGCATATTATTGAAGCGATGGTTCCAGTCTAAGATACCGTGAACCACGCTTCCTTCCTCTAATTCTCCATCTAGCGTATGCACGATCACGCCATCTTTGATTTGAACATCAAGTACTTGTCTCACTCCTAATGTTCCTTGGTCCGGTGTCTGACCACCTTCCTCAGGAAAGAATATGGTTTTATCTAAAACAACCTGATAAACGTTCTTGTCATCCATTGTTGCTGGACTGCAAGATACTACGGTTGCATCCATCTCTGTTTGATATGCATCTTGGTCATATAATTTTTTAGTCGGTTTCATTTCTTTCGTTCTCCTTTTTCTAATTATTACCTTATATTCTAACCATATTTTATCGGAAATGACTTGTTGTGACTAGTGTTTCTTTTCGATATATTTGCCAATCACGAATCCTCCAATAATACCAAAAACATATACCTGTGATAAAATATCAGTCTTAAATCCAATCTTCAAAATAACATTGGCAATGGATGCAACTAACATTCCGATTGCAATGCCTTTGAATGGGTAGGTGTTATCCTCCTCTTCTTCCTTGTCTTTTTCCTCTTGCTCAATTGTATCCTTATCATTCAAGGCTTCTATATCATCCTCTACTAACTCTGGATTGGTCTCTTTCTTTTTGGACGCTTTTAAGTCCTTTAGAAGGTATTGTACCGATACAATAATGAGTGCAACCGATAAGACAAACAGCGTTAATGCCCAAAAAAAATCTCTCACTTCTGTTTCCTCCCGAATATTCATAACATACTTCCATTATTTTGGATTTCCTAGCGTTTGTCAATGATAGATTTTGGGGATAGAGGCGTCCTTTTGTCTGTCTACACCCTGCTTTTAATGCGTTATTTTAATTACCAGGGAATTTCGAGAGATTTTTTCTCGTAAGAACAAAGTGTGTGTTCCTCACACTCTCGCGTCTTAAGTCCTTTACAAGGAACATACACTTTGCCCGCCCAGAAGCTGGTCGCATTAGCGACATTCTCATTTCAGCTGAGTGTGCATCCTTACATCCTTTTCTTTTAGGACGTTTATTTAATTGATAGGAGAGGGCTCGAAGAGAACTTTCCTCAAATAAAAAAGAGGACCATTTTCCAGGCCCTCTCAAAAAGGAAAAAGAGAAAAAAAGATGTTACTGAAGACTTATTTATTCTAACTTGTTTATGTTCTTCTTTTTCGTGTAAGCAATGATCGCCTGTAATACGATAAAGAAACATAACAAGGCAGACAACGTAATTCTTACCCACCAACTGGACAAGGTACCTTGTGTTGTGATTAAGCTGGAAATCGTACCTTTGATTAGTACACCGAACAAGGTTCCGATTACTGTGCCTACACCACCACTAAGAAGAGTACCGCCGATAACTGCGGCTGCGATGGCATCCATTTCAAGCCCTTTTGCCTGCTCTACAAATCCTGCACAGCTGTTTAGGCAGAATAAGAAGCCACCAAGACCTGCTAAGAAGCCGTCTAGTACATAGGCCTGCATCTTCATACGCTTAACATTTAAGCCCATCATCAATGCACTTTGCTGATTGCCGCCAATAGCATACAGTGCCCTGCCAAACTTACTATATTTTAAAACTACGGTTAAGATTATGATTACGGCTAATGCGATAATTACGGTTGGATAGATGTACGCAGCTTGGTATGCACCATGCTTGTTATAGGTTCCAAAAGGGAGATAAATCTTACAATTGGCCCATTTTAAGAATAGCTCATTCTTAATGGAGATCATTTCCGTACTAATGACTGCGGTAAGGCCACGGCCGAAGAACAGGCCGGCAAGGGACACAATAAATGGCTGGATTTCCAAGTAAGATACCAAGTATCCTTGCACGATGCCAAATAAGATACCAACGCCAATGGAGATGCCAACTGCGGTATAAGCGCTCATACCCTTTTTCTCCATGGCATACGCAGCAGACATACAGACTAATGCAGTGACGGAACCAACGGAAATATCAATTCCTCCTGTAATCATTACAAGCGTCATTCCACAGCCAATTACAATTAAACCGGCATTGGAAATAAACAGATTAAGAAACATTTGTGGACTTGCAAATCCACGGTCATTAAAGATGATCATTCCTGCAATATACATTACGGCAAATAGCGCAATAGTTACAAGTAGTAAAAATGTACTGCTATTTAAAGAGTTCTTTGACTTATTTTTCTTCATCATGATCGCCCGCCTTCCATCGCTTGTTTATTTACAGCTCTTTTCTTCTTGATGTCTGCAATATATTTACGAAATACTGGGCTTTGTAAGATAACAATGATTATGACTACGATTGCCTTATATACTGGAAGCTGGTCAGAAGAAACGTTCATTGCATATAGTGTGGTCGTTAATGCCTGGATTGTGTAGGCACCAATCACGGAACCCATAAGACTGAATTTACCGCCACTAAGCAGGTTCCCGCCTAAGGCAACTGCCAGGATCGCATCCATTTCAAGATTTAAGCCAATGTTGTTGGCATCTGCCGAATATATTCTGGAAGAAGCAACTAAACCAGCTACCCCTGCAAGCAAACCACAGATTACATAGGTTAAGAACTTGATCTTGGTAGAATTCAGACCTACCAGACGGGAAGCACTTCCATTGACACCAACACTTTCAATATAAAGTCCAAGCGCTGTCTTCTTTAATACCAGATAGGCAATCAATACAGCAATGATGGCAAAGAAAATTGGGGTTGGAATTGGACATTTTCCGATATAGCCACCTGCTACTTTGTACGTACCGACACGAACGTATGTAATCTGGCCTTTTGTTACAAGCTGTGCAATTCCACGGCCGGCAGTAAATAGGATCAGAGTGGCAACCATTGGCTGGATATGCAGGTTTGCTACCAAAAATCCATTAAAGGCTCCACACAGTGCACTTACTACCAAAGCCGCAACAATTGCAAGTACAAAGGAGTTGGCAAATTCATTGGTGGAAACTTCGCCACCGGATAAGATCTCACAGCAGACAGCAGCTGCTACTGCCATTACTGCACCAACACTGATATCCTGTCCACCGGATGATGCAGTAACTAAAGTCATGCCGATTGCTAAAATGACAAGCTCGGATGCACGGTTAATAATGTCGATTAAGTAGCCATATAAAACGCCATTATTAATGGATATCTTAAAGAAATCCGGACGTTTGATCACATTTACCAATAGTACGACGATTAAACATACAATTGGCATAAACAAAGGATGGGATGTTATCCTCTTGATTAACGATGTTTTTTCATTACTCATTGGTTGTTTCACCTCCTGCAATTGTCTCCATGATCTTTTCTTGTGTCAGATCGTCGCCTTCTACCTCGCCAACCTTCTTGCCATCGCGAAGAACTGCCATCCTTGTACAAGTACGAAGCATTTCCTCGATTTCAGAAGAAATAAAGGTAATTGCCTTTCCTTCATCTGCCAGCTGCAAGACTAGTTTTTGTATTTCGGTCTTGGTACCAATATCGATTCCTCTTGTTGGTTCATCCAAAATCAAATACTCTGGGTTGGTAAGAAGCCATCTTCCGATAATGACCTTCTGCTGATTTCCACCGGATAAGCTTTTAATTGGAGTCTCTCTGCTTGCTGTCTTAATCTGCAATAAGTCAATAAAACGATCGGCTGCCTCTTCCATCTCTTTTCTGCTCATTAAATGGAACATGCCTCGCTTTGCCTGCATGGCAATAATGATATTTTCACGTACGGATAAGTCTGCAATAATTCCATCACGTTTCCGATCTTCCGGAAGGTATGCCATACCATGCATCATTGCATCTAACGGCGTATTAATCTTAACTGTTTTCCCATTTACCTTTAGTTGACCGCTGTCTGCCTTATCAGCACCATAAATGGCACGTACCAGTTCAGAACGGCCAGATCCTAACAATCCGGTAAGGCCAACCACTTCCCCTTTATGAAAGGTGATATCAAATGGCTTGATTGTTCCCGTATGCCCAAGGCCTGTTGCTTCAATAACCGCTTCTTGTTTCTCACTATCAAACGAACGATCTCCTTTGATGTCAGCAAGGTCATCAAAATCCTTACCCATCATCTTTGCTACCAATTGAACCCTTGGAAGCTTTTCTACTTCATACTCTCCTACCAATTCCCCGTTTCTAAGGACTGTAATACGGTCACAGACTGCATATACCTGCTCTAAGAAATGAGTAACAAAGATAATGCCAACGCTCTCTTTCTTTAACTTCTTCATCAGAACAAATAGCTTTTCCACTTCCTCTTCATCTAGGGAAGAGGTTGGTTCGTCTAGGATCAGTACTTTACATTGCATATCAACGGCACGGGCAATGGCAATCATCTGCTGCACCGCAATTGAACACTCTTCTAAACTAACGGTAGGTGAAACTTCTATATCAAGGCTCTTTAATAGATCCTTTGATTTCTTATTCATAGTCTTCCAATCAATAAATCCGGCCTTTCTAGGCTCTCTTCCTAGGAATAAATTCTCTGCCACGGTAAGGTTTGGGCAAAGGTTTACTTCCTGATACACCGTACTGATTCCATTTTCGTTGGCGTCCTTTGGGGAATGGTTAACGATCTTCTTTCCATCCATCATAATCTCACCGTTATCAAACTCATACACACCGGTAAGCACTTTGATCAACGTGGATTTACCAGCTCCGTTCTCTCCCATTAATGCATGGATTTCGCCTTTTCTCAACTTAAAATCCACCTGTGTAAGCGCCCTGACCCCAGGAAATGTCTTACTGATCTTCTTCATTTCTAATATTATTTTTTGCTCCATCCTTACACTCCACCTGCTTTCCATAAAACAACCGCTATTTTATAAATGGCGCGATACGATAGCCAAAGTTACCATATCACGCCACCATTTTCCCTTACACTTCTTAGCTTTTAATATGCACGTTTTGAAATAACATCTTTGGTTGTTGCAGTTACTTTGTATTCTTTTCCGTCTACTGTAACAGATTTTACTGTATCATCTGCAGCGAAGATTTCTTCATCTACATATTGTTGTTTATCAACGGATTGTTTTGCTTGTAACTTGTCGATGATTTCTTTTACACGTGGACCATGGAGTGGGTTACATTCTGTATCAAGGATGACTTTTCCACTGGTTACATCTGTTAAGCCGGCATTTGTTGAGTCAAAGGACATTACAATGACATCACCATCTTTACCAACCTTATATCCTGCAGTAGTTAATGCATCAATTGCACCAAATGCTTCATTATCATTTTCACAGTATACAACGTTGATCTTCTTGCCATATTGTTTGATCATGGATTCCATAACTTCCTGGCCTTTTGCTTGAGTAAATTCACCACTCTCTTTAGCAAGCAGGTTCCAGTTGCTATGTTCTTTTACAGCAGCCTCTAAGCCGTTGGTACGACCAATTTGAGCAGATGCACCAATTGTTCCTTGGATATCAACGATATTGATTTCACTAGTGTCTTTCTTGTTTGCTTTTAAATAAGCATCTAACCATGCACAGGCTTTTTTACCTTCAAGTTCGAAGTTTGAACCTACCCATGCAGTATATAAGCTGTCATCGGATACTTTTACCATACGATCAACGATGATTACTGGGATTTTTGCATCTTTTGCTTCTTTTAATACGGTGTCCCAGCCGGATTCAGTAACTGGTGCTAATACTATGTAGTCAACTTCTTGTTGTATAAAGTTACGAATTGCAGAAATCTGATTTTCTTGTTTTTGTTGTGCATCATCAAAAATTAGTTTGTATCCATTTGCTTCGCTAAATGTCTCCTTCATGGATTTTGAGTTTGCAGTACGCCAGTCGGATTCAGCTCCCACCTGTGAAAATCCAACGGTAATCTGCTTCTTGTCACTGTTCTCTCCCCCAGTGCTCTTTGAACCACATGCTGCAAATGACAATGCCATACAAGCGGTCATTAAAACTGCAATTAATTTCTTTCTCATACTTTCTCCTCCTTAAAAGCAATCGGTATTTGTTATTTACAAGTATTATTATAGTTATCTTGTACCTATAAGCTATGCAGATTCTTCCTGAAATGGTTGAATATCTTCCGTACTTTTGTCTAAAACGTAACAACAGTTTGTTTTCTTACGAAACTGGTTCGATTTTTACCGGAAGATGCATTGTCACAATGGTACCTTTCCCTTTTTCAGAGTCGATCGTAATACCATATGGTTTGCCGTAATACAGCTCTATTCGTTCTTGTACGGCACGCAGTCCAAAGCCTGTCTTCTGTTTATTTTTCAGCCGTTTTCTTATTTCCTCCAGCTCTTCCTTTGTCATTCCTACCCCGTTATCCTCTACCACAATATTGATTTGATCGTCTTCGTTTAAACAGTAAATCTTTATATAGCTCTTGCCTCGTTTTTCTTTGACGCCATGATAAAGTGCATTCTCCACAAGTGGCTGTAGCGAAAGCTTCGGAATACGACAGCAAAGTAACTCCTCTTTGCACTCCATGGAGAAATCAAGGATATCCCGATACCTAGACTGTTGGATTGACAAATAGCTTCTTGTATGCTTTAATTCGTCTTCTAACGTAATCACATCATTTCCATTGGATAACATGGTTCGAAAGAATATGGATAGGTTGGAAATCATCTCTACCGCATCGTCATTCTTTCCTGACTCTACCAGCCAGATAATCGTATCCAGCGTATTATATAAGAAATGTGGACTGACTTGAGCCTGTATCAGCATTAATTCAGTCTTGTGCTGCAACAGCTGCTCTTCTTTCACATTCTCAAGCAGTAAAGCAATCTTGCTGGCCATCTGCTGAATTCCTTCATCTAAGTTGTTAATCTCATAACTATCGCTCTCTACCCTGGCTATGGAAAACTGCCCTTTTCCTACCTGCTTCACATTTTTGCAAAGCTTTTCAATCGGATCCGTAATGGAATGGGTAAATCGAAATGATCTGCTTAGTACGACATAACTCATAATGACTGCTACAAGAATTGTGCTTAGAATAAGCAGACACGTATTTCTAGTCATGACCTGTTGTAACTCAGCCATATCTCCGGCTTCATAATAGAGATAGTCCATCATCCGTTTTTGAATTAGGTTGGTCAGTATGTAAATATTATTTTCCAGCTGATTTTTCCGGCTATCATAGCTCTTGGTATCAGCAATCTCATACATCCTCTTTTTCAGATTGTAGCAATAGTTACGGATATTATCGATAGCTTCCTTACTTTCCTTCTTATTCGTTGTTTTCTGTAGAGACATGGCAAGCTTGATGGCATCATCCACCTCTTGGATTGGCAGCTCCTTCTGCTCTTTGCTTCCTACGGTATAATGATACATTTTAAGATCGATATCCGATTTAAAATCAATGCTAAACTTGCTGCTAACTGCAACATTATGAGTGATTTTCGAATATTTGTAGGCATAGATAGATAAGCAGGACAAGATAAATGCCATACAAAGTAAAAGAGGAATGATAATTGTCATAATGATATACGACAGTTTTTCATGCAGGCTGCGTGTGCGGGCCTTTCGTCTTATTTTTCTCATAGGCTCTTTTCTCCGCCATTTCGATATTCGCTCGGTGTCATCTTCTGTGTCTTCTTAAATAAAAAGCTAAAATAATGAGAGTCTTTGTAGCCCACTTCAAAGGCAATCCTTCCGGAACGCATATTCGTGCATCGAAGAAGTTCTTTGGCTTTATTCATACGGATTTCAGTCAGATACTCCACGAATGTCTGCTTCATCTGCTGGCTAAATAAGGCACTAAAATGATTAGCACTTACATTTGCCACACATGCCACTTTATTTAAGGAGATTTCCTCCTCCATATAATGTTCCTTAATATATTCTACAGCCGTATCAATCACGCTCTTATACTGATTTTTCGACTTTTCTTCTCGAAGGGCAATGGTTCGATTGATTCGCAGCTCTAAAAAACGTTCCATATCTTCATAGTTTAAGATATGGTCCGTTATAATGCCCTCCTGCTTCTCTTGCTTTGCTTCCTTCTCATCCCCTAACTTTTGCAAGAAGGACACGATATTAAAATGAATGGTCAAAAGCACGTATTGGCGAAACATCTTGGAACGTAAGGCATTTTCGCCAATCAGACTTAAATAGTTATGTACAAAATCCTTAGTTTCCTCTATCAGTCCATTGTTTAGAAAATTACGAATAATATCCGGATTAAGGGCGTCAATATCAATCCCTCCCATATCGATGGTCTCATGCTCCTTATAAGACTGTTCTACATGTTCCCCATACTCGATAACCTTCCGATCTGCAATATAACGAAAGGCAAAGGACTTGATTGCACTTTGATAGCTTTCATTTAACTGGCTTAATCGGTCTACTGGTTTCCCCGTGCAAATAAACCAGTCCACCTTCTCTTTGCTCCTTGTAAATAACATCTGGAGTTCCTTAATACATTCCTTTGTAAGTATTTCAATATTTTCTTTTTTCCCCTTGATTATGACGGCATAGCTAAAAATCTGATAGCGAAACAAGACATAATCCTTCTTCGTCTGAAAATATTGCTCCATATCCTGTTGCAATGTTGCGGTGTCTTCGGAGTATCCATCCAATACAGCGGTCTCATCCTCCATGGAATTCATAGAAAATAAGAGGATATTATAGGCCTCAGCCATAATGTCGATTGCCAGCTTATCTGCCTTTGCATAAAGCTCTAAGAGAGGTATTTCTCCACGCACCATGGTTTCAAAAAAATCCTGTCTGGAATGCTGCTCATACTCCTGCTTCTCCTGCTTAAATTTCTCATAGTACATCTTTTGCTCATTTTCCTTCATGTAAGCATCTCGAATTTCTTCTAAAATATCTATAAATTTGTTTTTGCTGATCGGCTTTAACAGATATTGCTCCACCCCTAGAGCAATGGCTGTCTGTGCATAGGTAAAATCATCATATCCACTAATGATTACAATCTTCATTTCCGGAAGTTCCTTCTTTACCAGCTTGCTTAATGTGAGACCATCCATAAATGGCATCTTGATATCAGTAATCAAGACGTCCGGCTTTTTCTCTCGGATCATCGGCAATGCCATTTCCCCATCAGTTGCCTCTCCTACCAGTTCATATCCATATTCGGACCATGGAATCATCTTCTGAATTGACTCTCTTATGATGATTTCATCTTCCACCAAAAATACCTTAATCATAGTTTTATCCTCTCTTTGCTTCTTCCCCATATTTTGTATCTATATTATATAATATTTTAGGATATTTTTCCATGCGACAAAAATAAGCCTTAGTATAAGAATCTATAATTACACTAAGGCTTGGTTTTTGTCGTATATTTGGTTTCTTTTCCTTTCATACTAATAATATCAACTGGAAAGGAGAACTTGCTATGATTACAAATAATCCTCTTCAAACTACAAATATGAATGTCAACGCTAATACGGATTCTAATTCCAATGTGGATGGGCATGCTTTGGCAATGGCCGCTATGGATGTAATTCCTACAGCTGGCGCAGATGCCAAAGAGATCACCGGACTGGTAAAACATAGTGGAAAAGTCACTGGATATCAGCTTTCTGACGGTAATGTAGTATCTAAAGAAGAAGGCGTGGCACTCGCCAAAGAAGGACAGATCCGTGGTGTAGGCGTCGCACATCGAAAAGATACGGAGTACTTGAAATCACTTCCTGACGATAGTGAAGCCAATAACCTAAGTCATCTTCCTACCGTTAACTAGGTTTGAACAAAGAGTGATTTGGCTGGAGGCTTTTGGTATTAAGAAGCATTTGGATCCGCCATATCCAAAAGCACTCCAGGACGTAAATGAAAACTTCCTGCTTTCCAGCCTAAGCCTGCATTTCTCTATTCTTTTAACAATCCAAAGATACACTTATCGTAATACTGCCCATTTTTGTAAATTCCTTTTTTTACAATCCCCTCTAGAGTAAATCCATTCTTCTCAAGTACTCGAATCGATGCAATATTTGGAGAATATACAATTCCGGAAATTCTTATTATATCCAACTGGTCAAACGCTTCCTTGCACATTATATGGACCGCCTTTGTTGCAATTCCTTTGGACCACTCTTTTCTCATAAGTATATAGCCGATTTCTCCATCCTTATTACATACGTTTTCCTGACGAATCACTGAGATATTGCCTATGTACTGATCGTCTACGATAATGGCACGAAAGATGCCTGCTTTTCCATCTTGCTTTGTAACCATCTTAAGCCATAGCTTTGCATCAGCTTCTGTATAGGGATCTGACATGCCATCTGCAATATAACGGCGCTCTGTATGATTACAAATATCCATTAACTTTTGTCTATCGTCTAGTGACCATTTCTTTAACTGAACATTCATTCAAACTCCACTCTCCCCTGCTATGATTATATATATGAGTTAAGTATATAACATTTGGGGGATAAACGACGATAATTATTTTCTGCTTTATACTATACTTCTTATAAGTTCTACAAATAAAAAAGGAGACAGATTTATCTGTCCCCTTT
>JAUNRX010000020.1 GCA_030539495.1 bacterium
TATGAAGTCAATGCAAGGAACGCCATGGCATATCGGTTTTACAAAGACTCAAGAAGGAGATCCAAGGCGTCATAGATCAAATTGTAAATCTTATAATTTTGAGAAGAAGCGATGCACCAATCGAAAGTCCTTATATTGGGACATGCATTGTGGCGGATCTGCTCATTGTGATTACTATGAGAAAGCAAATGAAGACGAGATCAATGACCGAAGACGTAGAAAGAGGCTATTGGCAGAGGAACGTCCCAAGGTCATAAAAAAGAATGTACCGGAGCATGAGCTTGTAAAAGAAAATGATAAGATTGAAATTCTAAATGATCGAACAAGAGTGATTGCAAAGTATAGGGTTGCACCTACTGGACTTCACAAAAAATACCCTCCATTGGTGGAGCAGGCAATAGGAAAACAGTTAGGCGAAGAGTTCAGATATCGCAATGTAAAATATAAGATTGTTTCAATTACGAGATAGAGAGAAAAGACTTAATTTTTATAAGATTAAGTCTTTCTTCATTTATAAGAGCATTTTTTTGAGCCCTTTGCTAGGAATGAAGTAACTCTATAGAAAAATCATATTACAAAGTGAGGTACAGCAATGTTTAGAAAAATAGGATACTATTTAGTAGAAGAAGGGGGTAGCCCTAAGGAGCAGATGCCAATCATAACAGCTACAGATTGTATCTGTAATTTACATCCCAAACAGGAGTTATTAGAGTGCAGCAAAGAACTTCAAGAGTTACGTTTGAAGAATAGGCTTACCACGGATCGGCGCTTTCAAACGCCTGAGGAAGCCAGAAAACTATACAATACATATCTTAAAAACAATAAAAAGATACATTTAATTAGTATCTCCATTAAGGAAAGGTATCTTCCAATATTAAAAGAAGAGATGGAAGAGGAGTTTACCTTAGTGAATGACCATGAGATAGGAAGTCTAATCGGTTATGATCTATTAGGTTGGGATATTGTAGGATTTCATAGTTATTTATGTAATGGATTGGAAGAGGCAATTAACCGAACATATCATATACAATATAACAAATCTGGGTTGATTGAAAATAAGTATGAGGAAGTTAAGGAGTTTGCCAAATTAATTCAAGGACAGGGGGAGCCCGTAGAATGGTTTCCTTTCAAAGTAGAACAGTATCAGTTATAAACAAATACCCTGCACCATCTAAGAAAGATGGCAGCAGGGCATTTCTAATTTGCTAGATTATATTAACAGAAGAAGGAGATAATAAGAGCTACGATAAAGCCGGTACCACCAACTAATGTTTCCATGATCGTCCAAGTCTTAAGTGTAGTCTTTTCGTCCATTCCTACTAAGGATTTTACAAGCCAGAAGCCTGAGTCATTGAAGTGAGAGCATACAGTAGCACCACCTGCGATTGCAGCAGTCACACATGCAAGGTATAAAGGAGAAAGATCACCGATACCAGGCATTGCGGAGATGATACCAGCAGCCATAGTCATTGCAACGGTTGCACTACCTACAGAGATACGAACAAGTACCGCTACAAGGAAAGCAACTACAACGATTGGAAGGCTTAAGCTGGAAACAGCATTACCGATAACTTCACCGATTCCTGAGTTTTGAAGGATGTATCGTAATACACCACCACTGGCAGTTACTAAAAGAATCATACCAGTTGGCTGAAGGGAATCTGTCATAACTTTTTCAAGCTCTTTCATAGAGTATCCATGTTTCATTCCAAGTAAGAACATAGCAACTACAGTTGAGATTGTTAATGCTACGAATGGTTCACCAAGGAAAGATAAAACTGGAAGGATACCTGCCATTGCTGGAACTACGCCTGCAACGGACTTTAGAATAATAAGTACAAGTGGAATTAAAATAATAAGTACAACGCTTGCGAATTTAGGAAGTTTTGATTCGTCTACTTCTTCCTGATTTTGAATTTGTTCCGGTACTGGAACGAAATATTTATTTCCACAATAGTTACCCCAGATTGGACCTGCTACGATCATAGATACGATACCACAGCAAATACCAACAAGGATTACCCAGCCAAGATCAACGCCAAGCATGTTTGCTACAAGGATTGGACCTGGTGTAGGTGGGATAAATGCATGTCCTACTGCAAGACCTGCTAATAAAGGAATTACATATGCTAAGGAAGATTTCTTTGTCTTTTTAGCAAGGGAGAATGCAAGTGGGATGAGGATGATAAGTCCTGCATCAAAGAATACTGGCATAGCGATTACTAAGCCTGTGATGGAAAGTGCCCAAGCAGCTTTCTTATCACCAAATTTGTTTACCATGGTTACTGCTAATGTTTGTGCACCACCTGAGATTTCAAGGATTGCACCAAACATGGAACCAAGGCCGACTAATAAAGCGATTCCTTTTAACGTATTGCCGATACCGGTATTTACGGATTCAACGATTTCTGTAAGTGGCATTCCTGCGATAACACCGATTGCAACGGCACCAACGAGGATGGAAATGATTGCGTGTAAGTTAAATTTGATAATTAATACAAGAAGCAGTGCAAGGCCGATCAGAGCAGCAATCACAAGTCTTGTTGGATTAATGTCTGTAGCAGCCGTAGCTGTAAGTGGCATTAAATTCATAGTATGATCTCCTATTTTTCATTAGTATTAAATTTATTTCATGTATCCGCCCTTCATAGGGGAAACAGCATGTTTGGAGTAGATGTTAAGGCATCCGGATTTGTATTTTTCTTCTTTTGGTTTCCATTGCTCTTTACGTTCCGCTAGGATACGGTCAATTTCTTCTTTTGGAAGTTCTTCGCCATGGATTCCTACGATTTCAAGAATACGTTCAGGAATATCAATACGGATTAAATCGCCGTCTTCTAATAAGGCAATTGGACCGCCGCTTGCTGCTTCCGGAGAAATATGTCCGATCGCAGGGCCTTTGGATGCTCCGGAGAAACGTCCGTCAGTAAGTAAGGCGATGCTTTTTCCTAATCGTTCATCAGAGGCAATAGCTTCTGTCGTATAGAACATTTCAGGCATACCAGAACCTACTGGTCCTTCATAACGGATGATTACGGCATCTCCAGGATTAATCTTATGAGTAAGGACTGCTTCAATCGCATCTTCTTCACAATCGAATGGTCTAGCCTTTAATACGGCTTTGAACATTTCTTTTGGAACTGCAGAATGCTTTACAACAGAACCTTCTGGCGCTAAGTTTCCTCGTAAGATGGCAACTGTTCCATCAGTACCGATTGGTTCTTCAAAAGTACGGATTACGTCAGTACGTTTGATATTCCAAGGCTTTAAGTACGCTTCACATTTTTCATAGAAGCCATTGTTTTTTAGGTCCTCTAAGTTTTCACCAAGAGTCTTTCCTGTTACTGTCATAACATCAAGGTGAAGCATGGATTTGATCTCTTCCATAATTCTAGGAACGCCTCCAGCATAATAGAAGAACTGTGCTGGCCATTTTCCAGCTGGACGGATATCTAATAAGTAATGCGCACCACGGTGCATACGGTCAAAGGTATCTGCATCAATCTCGATACCAAATTCTCTTGCGATTGCAGGAATATGAAGTAAAGAGTTAGTAGATCCGGAAATTGCTGCATGTACCATAATTGCATTTTCAAAGGATTTCTTTGTTACGATATCACTGGCTTTTAAGCCCATTCTTGCAAGCTTTACGGATTGAACGCCTGCTTCATAAGCAACTTCTTTTAAGTCGTCACAAGTTGCCGGCATTAATGCGGAACCAGGAAGCATAAGACCTAAGGCTTCTGCCATGATCTGCATTGTGGAAGCAGTACCCATAAAGGAGCAAGCGCCACAAGAAGGACAGGCATTATGTTTATAGTAATTTAATTTCTCTTCTGTAATCTCGCCACGTTTCTCCATTGCAGAGTACATACCGATTTGTTCTAGTGTAAGAAGATCTGGACCGGCATCCATAACCCCTCCGGTTACTACGATGGAAGGAAGGTTAAGTCGGCCAATTCCCATAAGGATTGCAGGTACTGATTTATCACAGCTTGCAATAAATACACCGCCGTCAAATCCAATGGAGTTTCCGTGGATTTCAATCATATTGGCAATCATGTCTCTGGAAACCAAGGAATAGTTAATTCCGTCATGTCCTTGAGAAATACCGTCGCAGATGTCAGTTGCGTAATATCTGGCACCTTTTCCGCCTTCTTCATAAATACCTTTTACGGCTTCTTCTACAAATACATTTAAATGTGCACTTCCTGGATGGCTGTCTCCATATGTACTTTCCACAATAATCTGTGGTTTAGAGAGATCCTCTAATGTCCAGCCCATACCCATTTTTAATGGATCATTTTCAGGTGCAAGTTTTCGAATTTCTTGACTGTGTAGTGTCATATATAAAACTCCTTTCCGAATGAAAAAGTTGTAATATCTTTTCTGTGAAAATAGAATAACATCTGAAAAGACATCTAACAAGACGGATGGACAGTTTTCTACTTTATAGCAATACAAACGAGGGAAAAGTGTACAAATTGTACAAAAAGGAATACAAAGATATGAAAAAAGAGAAGAATTGAGTCTATATTTTGAAACTTACAAAAATAGTTGTCGGACAACTTCTGTCCAACAACTTTGGATAAAAAGGAAGAGTTATGAGCGTTCCTTCATAATCTTTTGGATCATGCTTCGATTAAATGTCATATGCATGATCATGGCATTTCTTGCACCGACTGGATCTCTTGCGGCAATTGCATCCACTACGGCTCTGTGAGTAAGCAGGGTTTCGTGTAAAACCTTCTTATGCGTTATGTTTACAAACATCATGACAGCAGTGTCAATAATGGGAACAAGCTGTTCCACAACTTTATTTTTAGAACATTCAGCAACATAGCAATGGAATGCGATATCTTCTTTAATATAACTTTCTCCATTTCGTGCTTTCTCTTCCACAAGATCGCAGAGTTCTTCTAAATGTGCGATTTCTTCATCCGTTGCATTGCGACAAGCAGCTTCTGCCATAGCAGGCTCGATCATAAGACGTACGTCAACCAGGTCAAGGGCAATGGCTTCTTTATCTTCAAAGTCTTTAATTCCTAGCGGATCATCTTCAGGAAGCATGGTGCCCACTACATAGGTCCCAGATCCACGTCTTACTTCTAGAATTCCTTTCGATGTAAGGCTGCGAATGGCTTCGCGCATGGTACTGCGGCTGACAGAGAAGGTTTCTGCCAGTTTAAACTCATTTGGAAGCTTTTCGCCGACACCGTAGGCTTCAGATTTAATCATTTGAAATAATTCATCTTCCACTTGCTCAACCAAAAGCTTCCCTTTCAGATTTGATAAGTGATTCATATGTAACCTCCTATATTATAGATATAGACTTCAATATTATAACAAGGGAATAGGGGAATCACAATGAAAAACACAGATTGAATGTAGTGTTATATATTGGTAACAATTCAATAGACATTCGACAATATGTAACTAACTGTGCAAAAATATGATTAATTATAATGTAGTATCATATGGATAAAACACAAAAGGGAGAACTGCAGGGGGAGGACTAGCACTAATCTTCTTACTGTTGCTTGATGTTATATCAGAAGCGAATCGTCGACCTAAAGCTGCTTTAGGATTTCTTGTTTCAGAGAAAGAGGGAGAGCGATCAAGACTGTCAGATGGCACAGCAAAGCGATTTCGAAACTTTCGTAAAACCATACAAAAGCAAAATCAAACGGAGTCAAATAATTATAAACATTATCGTCAATGGAGTAGTTTGATATAAGCATTTTCTATAAAATATAACAATTATAGGACTCAAGAATGTAAAAATATGGTATAATTATTGTATCAGGTTTCGAAAGTAATGGCAGAACAAAGGGAAGTACTAAAGGGGGAGGAAAATGAGAATTTTTAAAAGAGCATGGGCAAATTTAGTACATAAGAAAATTCAGACAATTGGCAGTATTCTAATCTTTACAGCTCTATTTGGGGTAAGCCTGGTCTGCCTGATGATTTACGATGCAACGGACTCATCCATTGCGATTTCGGAAAAAGCAATCGCCAATGCAATTACGGTTCAGCCACCAGTAGTGGTAGGGGCCGGTGGCATGGTGGAGACAGCAACGATTAATGAGACCGATGTACCAAAGATTATTAATTCGGAGTATGTAGAGGAGTATAACAGCATTACTCAATATATGTACTTCTTCCGCCTAAAAGACGGTACAGAGGAAAAAGATGACTTACATGTGACAGCAATTCAGAATTCAGAGTATTATGAGCCATTTTCCAGTGGAAGCTTTTACTTGAAAGAGGGAAAGCATTTTGCAACAAAGGACGGAGGAAAGAAGGAAATCTTAGTTTCCAGCACCTTTGCAGATAAGAAAGGATTAAAGGTAGGAGATACGATTACCGTTCATGAGAGCCAGATATCGACAGAAGTATATTTGGAACGTTCTAAGGATCAATTTTGGGACATGAAGATTGCCGGGATATTTACGTCGGATGATGAGAATGCATTAAAGGCTGCGCAGAACTGGATCTATATACCATATGAAACATTCTTGGATTACTGGCAGGGCGTTTATGAGGAGGGTTCTAGATTAACGGTTCATGAAATCAAACAGGTCGTTGTCTATTTAAAAGACTCTTCCGATATTCAGCCTTATTTAGACTATTTAAATAAGAATATCAATGTGGAGGAAATTGCAAATATAACGGAAGGAATTAATTATCATAATGTAAAGGAGGTCTCCGCAGGAACTTATAATACTACTGATCCAAAAGAGTTAAGCAAGTTGTATGCAGATACGATTTTGGGAGAATTTATGTATAAGCAATGGTATTATGTCCTAATCGATAGCGACTGGTATCAGATGGTTGCAGCTCCTCTGGAAGGAATTCGAGACATTATGAAGTATACAGGAATCATTATGGGAATCTCGACCTTCTTTATTATGGTATTGGTTTGCTCCTTTATGCTTCGAAAGAGGAATCGCGAGTTTGGTGTGCTCCTTAGTATTGGAGAGTCAAAAACGAAGATCGCAATGCAGGTATTAGTAGAAATTGTTGTACTGGTAATCTTGGCAGCAGGAATTGCAACGGCAGCAGCACCAGGGATTACAAAGAAATATGGTAATCAGATGCTTTCTTCTATGGCAGAGCAGGCAGAGCTTAAGAATAAATCAATGAAGGATGATTACGAGATTAAGATGTATGGTCAGCCACTTCGCTATACAGAGACGTATCAGCTGGATTCGACAGAGGAAACCATTCATAACAATACAGCCAACGTTACAACCAAAAGCTATTTGGATTTTCAGTTGAATACAAGGGTCGTATCCATTTTCTTTTGCGTGCTCTTTGCACTGGTTGTTATTACGATGCTGCTACAGTTAGTGTATATCCTAAGATTGTCACCAGGAAATCTAATAAGAAGGTAGGTGGGGAAATGAATTATTTAAGTCGAATGATTAGCAGTGTAACTTCAAATAAGCGAAACACCGTAGTAATGTTGCTGGTTGCAAGTGTATTATCGGTTGTCCTTTTAATAGCCATTGCCATCCGCAGTACCTCTATAAAGTCTGTGGAGAAAATCCGTTCTTCCATGGATACCTCGGTTATGGTTCGTACTTCTGCAAGCTATTCCACTGATTATCTCTCTTCCTGTCAGATTCCAATGGAGGAAGTAAGGAAGATTGAGAAACTGTCCAATGTAAAGAATGCAAGCTACTATGTTCGTACCCTTGCCTATGCTTCTAATTTTAAAGCACAGGTGTTAGAGGCACAGACAGAAAATGAAATGAAGAAGAAGAAAAAGGCAGACTATGTTCCTTCTTATGATATTTACATACAGGGAAACTCCAATAGCAAAGACAATGATGACTTTTCTAATATGGCCTCAACCTTATTAATCGGCAAGCTGATTAGTAAGGAGGATGACCATGTCTGCATTATAAATTATGCACTGGCAAAGGATAATAATTTGGCACTAGAGGATAAGATTACAGTAAAAAATGCAAAAGGCGATCAGGTAAGTCTTACAATTATTGGATTGTATTATAGCAGCTGGATTCCGGACGAGGAGGAAATGGGCAAATTTGATCCTTATGCAAATCAGCAAAATACGGTGTATACGGATGTTACCTCGGCCATTGAAATCAGTGGGAAAGATGCAATTACCCTGGCACAGTTTGGCATGAAAGATCCGGAAAAGAACAAGGAGTTTGCAAAAGAAGTGGTGGAGCAGAGCAACTTTGCAAAGGAGAACTATTTATTTGAAAATCAAGATATCTCTTATCGACGCCTCGCTAATTCTTTAAAGACCATAATCAGCATAACCAACATTATATTAGCTGCCATTATGAGCCTTGGAGCCATCATCATTACATTGCTGGTCATTATGGCAATGCGTGACCGAGATTACGAAATCGGTATCTTACTGTCGATGGGGGAGAAAAAATATAAGATCGTGTTACAGCTGATTGGAGAGCAGCTAATTCCTATTTTGATTGGAGGGTTCATTGGGATTTTTGTAGATCTGGCATTAAAGGGTGTAATCAATGGATGTTTATCCAGTGTGATAGATATGCGGATTGGATTTTCCGTAGGCTCAATCTTTGCCATGTTTGGGGCAGCAATCGGGCTTAATGTGATCGGAGCACTGATTACGCTTTATAAGGTAATCTGGTATCAGCCAAGAAAAGCTTTAATGCATGTTGAATAAGGGGGAAGAAAAATGGAGACCGTACTACAGTTTGATACGATTGACTATTACTATATGAGTGGAGAACAAAAAATCAGTATTTTGGAACAAGCGTCTTATGACTTTACCGACCACAAGCTATATACCATTGTAGGTCCATCCGGGTCGGGGAAGACCACAAGCTTATTTTTAGCCGGAGCACTGGAGAAGCCAAGGAGCGGAAGAGTGTTATACAAAGGTAAGGACCTGTCCGAAATTGGATTAAATAACTATCGTAACCAAAAGATTGGCATTGTATTTCAATCGTATAACCTGCTTACCTATTTTACGCCATTAAAAAATGTACTTGCAGCTATGGACATTACGAAGAATAATATCCCAAATAAGAAGCAGAGGGCAGAAGAGTTGCTATCTCGAATGGGATTAACAAAAAATCAGATTAACCGGAAGACGACTAAGCTTTCCGGTGGAGAGCAGCAGCGTGTTGCAATCGCCAGGGCATTGGCTACAGATGCAGAAATCATTCTTGCAGATGAGCCGACCGGTAACTTGGATATCGATACGGCAAAAGAGATCATTGGATTATTTCAGGAGTTGGCACATGAGTATAAAAAGTGCGTGATTGCGGTGACACACTCGGAGGAGTTTGCAAATGCAGCAGATGAAGTCGTGTGTTTAAAGGACCATAAGTTTGCAAAACGTAAGATAAATAGTATATAAAGTATGATATTTCGACATACTATTTGCGTAAAGAATTGTATTATGTTAATGTAAGTACATAATCAAAGAGGATTAGCAGTTAAATGCTAGTCCTCTTTTTACGACATGGAAATAATATACTTAAATGGGAAGGAAAAGACAATGGAGAAGAGCAAAAGACAACATTCAAAAAAAATAGGTCTAACAACGAAGATAATATTGGGATTAGTGTTAGGTATTATCTGTGGTTTCTTACTACAAGAGCATCAATCCATCGCAACAGATTACATCAAGCCATTTGGAACGATTTTTCTTAATTTAATTAAGACAATTGTTGTTCCTCTTGTTATATTTTCAATTACACAAGGAATTATCTCACTAAAGGATATTAAGAAAGTTGGAAGCATCGGTGCAAAGACAATTATGTTCTATGTATGCACAACTGCATTTGCAGTAGCTTTCGGGCTTTTAGTAGCGAATACGTTAAATGTAGGTGGAAGCTATGTATTAAATAGCAGTACCCTTCAATCTTACGATTCTGCAGTGAATAAAGTTTCTTTGATGGATACGTTTGTTAATATATTCCCATCCAACTTTGTGGAACCGTTATTAAATGCAACGATGCTTCAAGTAATCGTTATCGCAATATTCTTTGGATTTGGTATCATTAAGGCTGGAGAAAAGGGAAAAGTAGTAGCTAATTTTGTTGAAAGTATGTCTGAAGTTTGCATCAAGATCATGGAAATGATTATTGCATTATCACCAATCGGTGTGTTTGCATTAATTACGCCAGTAGTTGCAACTAACGGAATTGCAATCTTACTTCCATTATTACGATTAATCGGAATTGCGTATTTTGCAAGCATCCTTCACATTATCGTAATCTACTCTGGAACAGTAAAACTATTTGCGGGCATGAGTCCAAGAAAGTTTTTCAAGGGAATGAGTCCAGCAATGCTATTTGCATTCTCAAGTGCAAGCAGTATTGGTTCCTTACCATTTAACTTAGAATGTACTGAAAAATTAGGAGCAGATAAGGAAGTTGCAAGCTTTGTATTACCACTTGGTGCTACCATCAATATGGATGGTACGGCAATTTACCAAGGGGTATGTGCAATCTTTATTGCACAGATTTTCGGAATTGATTTAGGCTTTGGCCAACAGCTTATGATTATCTTAACAGCGACACTTGCATCCATAGGTACTGCAGGGGTTCCAGGTTCAGGGGTCATCATGTTAGCAATGGTATTACAAAGTGTAGGCTTACCATTAGAAGGTATTGCACTTGTACAAGGGATCGATCGAATTCTTGACATGGCACGTACTACTGTAAATGTTACAGGTGATGCTGCATGTACAATCTGTGTCGATGCTTCTGAAAAGAGAAAGCTTAGAAAAAGAGCAGCGGTCGCTTCTTTAGAGAATTAGAGCGATTTTCCTTATAGAGGAATAAAAAGAGTTCCGGAAGTTTATCCGGGGCTCTCAGCTTGTCGACAAAGTCGCCAAGCTTTGGATGAAATCAGGATTTCATCCAGCACCGAGGGAAATGATTAGTGCTCATTCGTGCAAGTCCTTAAAAGGCAGGACCTATTCGCACTAATCCGATATCCGAAAAGCGTCGTTTCCGGATATCGATTTGAATGAACACCGATGGTTTTCATACTTTTCCCCAAGAATTACTTCGGAGAAAATGAAAAAATCACTTTGTCTACAGTCTGAGAGTTCCGGAAGTTTATCCGGGGCTCTTTTTATTACATAAAAGACATAGCTTGGAAGTTTAGGCTGTGCGCATATGAGCGGATGAATTTCCTCGTATGCCAAAAAGATAGCAGGAGAGCATTATTGATAAGAGTTCGCATTTAATAATTTAACTTGAAATTTAATTGTAATAATTATATACTAATACGCATAGCCGACCGACGGGTCAGTCAACAGAAGACAAGAGTAAATGAAGTAGGAGGGAATAAGTGTGATTTCAAAATTTAGTGTCAAGAAACCATATACCGTACTGGTAGGGGTAGTATTGGTAATCGTTCTTGGTATTGTATCATTAACAAGAATGACAACAGATTTACTTCCAGACATGGATATGCCATATGCAATCGTTATGACTACATATGCAGGTGCTAGTCCGGAAGAAATAGAGAAAGAGGTTACAGCCCCAATTGAAGGAGCAATGGCCACCACGTCCAATATAAAGAGCGTCAGTTCAACGTCATATGACAACTATTCGGTTGTTATTTTAGAGTATGAGCAAACAGCTAATATGGACTCTGTATTAATTGAAATGCAACAGAAACTGGACCAGTTAAAGGGAAATTGGAAGGATACCGTAGGTGCTCCAATGATCATGCAGCTAGATCCAGATATGATGCCAGTCATGGTAGCGTCAGCCGATGTAAAAGATATGTCCCAGTCAGAGATTTCTGAGTATGTAGAAAATACATTGGTTCCTTCTTTAGAAAGTATTGAAGGGGTTGCTACAGTTACTACAACTGGAGCATTAACAGAAAATCTTCAAGTAACAATGGATAAAGATAAAATCAAGGATTTAAATAAGAAAATTCAAAAGAAGATTGAAGAACAGTTTACAGAACAAGAAGATAAGCTATCCAGTTCCTCCAGTGAGATCAAAGAAGGACAAGATAAGCTTCAAGACGGAAAAGAACAACTATCTGATAAGATGAGCTCTTCAACAAATGAGATCATTAATCAGAAAATTGAGCTTTCTAAGCAAGAAACAGAACTTGCAAAACAATTAGAAGAGTTAAAGGCGAATAAGAAGTCAATGTCTTCTGCAATCGAGTCATTACAGGCAGCTTATGATGGAGCAACAAAGCTTGAAAATGCCATTGCTCAGTTAAAGACATTACAAGAAAGCCTTCCGGCAGTACGTCAAGGTGCAGTAGCAGCCTTACTTACTCAAAATCCACAAGCAACAGAAGAAATGCAGAAGCAAGCAGGGGATGCAGCTATTGCAGGCATGCTTTCTTCTTTAAAAGAGAAAACAGGATATGACATCAAGTCAGAAGAGCAGTTAAAGGCAACGGTTGACTCTCTTCAAGCAAATCTTGATGAAATCAATGCAAGCTTACAAAAACAAGCAGCAACATTTGCAGATGCAGGTGTTAAGATGACAACGTATAAAGACATCCCGGCAGCAGTTTCTCAGTTAAGCAAAACATTGACTCAGATCAACAAGGGAATTACAACAATCCAAGCTGGACAAAAGAAAATCAGCGAAGGTAAGACATCCCTAGACCAGGCACTTGTGACATTAAATCAAACAGAGATCAAGTCGATTCTTGAGATGAGCGAGTCTTCTTCAAAGCTTGACAGTGCATCCAGTCAGATTACAGATGGAAAGTCTAAGTTAGAAGAAGCAAAAGACAGTGCGAAGAAGTCAGCAGATTTAAATACTGTCTTAACACTTGATAACTTAAATAATTTATTAGTAGCACAGAACTTCTCTATGCCGGCAGGTTACGCAGGAACAGGGGAAGATAAATATCTTGTACGTGTCGGAAACAAGGTTACTTCCGAAAAAGAATTAAAAGACCTTGTATTAGTAGACCTTGGAATGGATGGAATTGATCCAATCAAAGTATCCGATGTAGCAGAAATCAAGACAATTGATGACTCAGGGGATACGTATTCCAAAGTAAATGGCAACCCAGCCGTTATGCTTTCCTTTGAAAAGCAGACAGGATACTCAACAGGTGACGTTACTGATCGCCTATTAGATAAGTTTGATTCTTTAGAGAAACAAAATGCAGACTTAAATATGAGTGTTATGATGAATCAAGGTGTTTACATTGACATTATCGTGCAATCTGTTATGGAAAATATGATTGTCGGAGCAATCCTTGCTATTATCGTATTACTCCTATTCTTAAAGGATTTAAAACCAACATTAATTATTGCATGTTCCATTCCATTAAGTGTAATCTTTGCAATCGTATTAATGTACTTTAGCAATATATCATTAAATATCATTTCCTTATCAGGTTTAGCACTGGGAATTGGTATGTTGGTAGATAACTCCATCGTTGTAATTGAAAATATCTACCGTTTAAGAAATGAAGGTTTATCTATCCGTAAGGCAGCCGTACAAGGTGCCAGCCAGGTGACAGGAGCAATTGTTGCATCCACACTTACAACAGTTTGTGTATTTGCACCAATCATCTTTACCGAAGGTATCACACGTCAGTTATTCGTGGATATTGCATTAACAATCGCATTTACATTAGCAGCCAGCTTATTAGTTGCCCTTACCTTTGTACCGATGATGGCAGCAGGCTTGTTAAAGAATACAAAAGAAATCAAACATGGTTTCTTAGAACGTATATTAGATGGATATGAATTTGTATTAAGAAAATCCATGAAATTCAAAGCACTTGTATTTATCGTAGGTATTGTTCTTCTTGTAATCAGTGGAAAAGCAGCATTTTCAAGAGGATTCTCCTTTATGGATATGAACATGAGTACAGATCAGATTTCTGTAACGATTGCTCCAAAAGAAGGGGAAACACTTACCTTTGATGAATTAACTACGGCTTCGGATGAAGTAATGGAGAAACTTTCCGGAATTGAAGGAATTAAAGATATTGGTGCCATGGCAGGTGGCGGCGGAATGCTTTCCTCTATGGGCGGTGGTTCTGCAAGCAGCGTGTCTATGTACCTTGTATTAGAAGAGGATGCAAAAGGCTCCAACCAAAAGATTATCGATCAGGTAAATGAATTAACAAAAGATATGAATTGTGAAGTATCCACTAGTACTTCGGCATCGGGTGTAAGTTCCTTTATGGGAAGCGGTATCAGTGTAGAGATTAAAGGGAATGATCTTGATAAGTTACAAGAACTTGCAGCAAAAGTTGCAGACGTTGTAAAAGGTACTGAAGGTACTGAAAAAGTACAAGATGGCCTTGATGATACAACACCATCCTTTACAATCGTAGTAGATAAGGATAAGGCAGCAGAGTATAACATGACAGTTGCACAAGTATTCCAGATCGTACACAAGGAGATGGCTTCCAGCACATCGGCAACTACGATTACGACAGATACAAAAGATTATGAAGTATTTGTTCAAAGTGAAGAACAAAGCGATGTTACAATCGACGATATTAAGAAGTTGAAATTTAGCTACACAGATCGTGAAGGCAAGAAAAAAGACATTCCATTAAGTAAGATTGCTAAGTTTGAAACAGGTACTTCCTTAAATAGCATTCAACGTGATGCACAGGTAAGAACCATCAACGTAACAAGTGCAATTAAAGAAGGATACAATGTCAGCCTTGTAAGTAATGATATCCAAAAGAATTTAAAGAATATCGAGATTCCAGATGGTTATACCATTGAAATGGCCGGAGAAGATGAGCAAATCAAGGACTCCATGAATCAGTTAGTATTAATGCTTGTACTTGCCATCGTATTTATCTATCTTGTAATGGTAGCACAGTTCCAATCCTTACTTTCACCATTTATCATTATGTTTACGATCCCATTAGCATTTACCGGCGGTCTGTTTGCACTGTTCTTTACCGGAAATGAAGTAAGTGTCGTAGGTATGATTGGTTTCGTAATGCTTGCAGGTATCATTGTAAACAATGGTATCGTTATGGTAGATTATATCAACCAGCTTCGTCGTGAAGGCATGGATAAGAAAGAAGCAATCGTAGAAGCAGGTAAGACAAGATTACGTCCAATCTTAATGACAGCGTTGACTACAATCCTTGCAATGTCAACAATGGCACTTGGACTAGGAAGTGGTTCGGAAATGATGCAGCCAATGGCAATCGTAACCGTTGGTGGTCTTATTTACGGTACCATCTTAACCTTAATTGTAGTACCTTGTATCTATGATGTGTTTAATAGAAATAAGAGTATGGTAGAGGAGGAATTATAATGAGCCAAGCGGAGAAAGACTTGCTCAATAATCCACCGGAAAAAGTAGTTTTAATGTATGATGCAGTAGTCAATCTGATTAACGAGAATAGTAATATCAATGCCATGAAGGTTGTTGATATTACGACTCGTGCAGGAATTGGAAAGGGTACGGCATACGAATATTTTTCAAGTAAAGAAGAAATCATCACAAAAGCATTGATGTTTGACACAATGAAAAAGATGCAAAGCCTGAAAAACATTGCAGATAGTGAGAGTAAGTTTGAACAGAAAGTAATGGGCGTTCTTGATTTCATTGCAGATAATTTCCATGAGAACCGTTCCTTCTGTCAGCTATTTAAAATCAGTATGGCGGCTTATGATGTAACTGATCGTTTTTATCAGGAATTTGAAAAGGTTCAAGATATTGTGAACTGCAGACAGATGGAAGAAATCCAGGATCAGATTATGGAGACTGCAGCCAAAGAAGGGCTGATTACAGAAGCAAACATTATGAAGCGCAGAATGACATTTAACTCACAGGTCATCTCGTATTCCTTACTTCTTTTGATGGAACAAAAGAATACGGCAATGGGAATGACTCGTGAAAATGGAAAGCAATTTGTACTGGAAAGTATTATAAAGGTATTAAATTAGAAATAGGTTGCTTATAGTATTAATTGTTGCTATAATGTAATTGTATTAAATTGTCTGAGCGGAATTACCCGTTCCAAACAGACAATGTTGCCAGATAGAAGACAGCGGTGAAAGTCCGGTCGGTCCTATCTAAATGTTTGGCAAAATTGGGGATGCATTGGCTACCAACCCGGCCGGTGTACTCCCCTTTTTGTTATATAAAAATAATAGTACATAAAAAAAGACACGATTCGGTTCGTGTCTTTCAGATTATAGGAAACAAGGCTAAGAATACAAACTTGTTCCCTATAATTATTTGCAGGCAGAGAATTGTTTCATTAAGGCATTCATATCATTCTCTTTTCCTTTTAATCCGGTTAATGTAATAAAGATAAAGTTATTTTCTTTTTTACGAATATATACTTTTTCCGTTACTTCCACAGAATTAACTTTCATAGTGACTGGTGCAACTAAATAGCTTTGACCACATAAGGTCTCAGTTACGGAGTCTCCAACCGTTGCCTTAACGGTTCCAAGACTGCTAAGCTGTGTCTTGAATGCTTCAAAGTATTGAGCTTCTGTCATAGAGTCGATCGTTGCTTTTTCTACACCTATGCTTACATTAGGATATCCGGTCTTACCGGCAGCCATCATTTCATAAGTAACCATATCTTTTGTCAGTGCTTGTACTTCATCACTCTTATCACCATAGGCAATCTTGGCACCTTGTCCAAATGCTTGTTTTAATTGTTCCTTAGTTGCTAAGACATAGTCTTTGCTTGCTTTAAACTGTAATCCGATATATGTACTTTTGTATTCTTTGTCTGATAAGGTACCTGCTTTGTAGGTGTCAGTTGTAGGTGTGCTTGTAGCTGTTATTGCGGCAGAATCATCAGAAATCATAGTTCCTAGAGTTGCTTCTGGACTTGGTGTAGGAGTCCAGGTCGCTCCAGCCTCATAAAGTGTAGTGCTATCTGGGCTTGGAGCGGCAGTTGTGGCTTCTGCCGTTGGAGAGATACTTGCACTAGCCTCTGCAGAAATCTGCTCATTGCTTTTACAGCCGGAAAGCAGCATACAGCTGCAGCTTGCAGCCAACGTAACCATTGAAATCATAAGTTTTCTAATTTTCATCAAAACACTCCTTTTTAATTTATACAGCCCCTATTGTAGGTCTTATAGCTGGAAAATACAACCAAATAATGGAAATTAAACAAATATTAAGGTATTCATTAACTGCGATATACTTCTTAGGTGCTTGTTTAGTTTTTGCTTATAACATATTGAAATGTGAAAAATATGGTAATACAATAGGAGTAAGAAAAATGAAAAGTAGAGGTATTACAAATGATTGAGTATTTTAATCAGGGAATTGATCAAGCGTTACTTGCCATGTCAGGCTTGCTAGCAGCATTTCTAGTAACCTGTTTTTTATTACGCTTTTTTGCAGACAAGCTTCCACATGATTTAGGAAGGGATTTTGCATTTAACGGAAAACTTTCTGCCGGAAAGCCTAGAGGGGCAGGATTTATCTTTATCTTAGTATTTACCGTAGCAGCACTCCTATTTGGAAAGATAGGCACAGAGATGATAATCTATCTGATTATGGTAGTAGCAGCCATGCTTACCGGATTTTTAGATGACTGTTCTAGATCTCCTTGGGGAGAGTATAAAAAGGGATTTTTAGATTTAGTAATTGCTGTTATGACTGCAATTACATTCTTAAACTTCAATACCAATGTAGTAACGATTGCAACCTTACATACCACAATTACCATACCACCTGTTTTATTTGTGATCTTAGCAGTCGTTCTAATCTGGGTATCCATTAATGTAACGAACTGTTCCGATGGTGTAGATGGACTCTCTGGTTCTTTAACCATCGTGACGCTTCTTACCATTTATGTCATTGATCAGATACAGGGAAGGGATAAGTACTTCTCTTATCTAATTTTATTATTTGTAATCTGTATTCTAGGCTATCTTTGGTTTAATGCCACGCCTAGCAAGATGATGATGGGGGATGCAGGATCACGTGCAATGGGGCTGTTTATTGCAATTGCAATCCTAAAGACAATGAGTCCATTTTTATATATTCCAGTGGCTCTTGTCCTTATTTTAGATGGAGGACTTGGATTAGTAAAAGTATCCTTACTTCGTTTCCTTAAGATCAAAGTATTAGCCAATGTGCGTACGCCTCTTCATGATCAGACAAGAAAAGTATGGGACTGGTCTAATACACAGACCGTATTCCGATTTGTAATCATTCAGGCAATGATTGGGGTTGCTGTTGTTTATTTAATACAGTAATTAGTCGAGTCAAATCTCAAGTTTTAAGAACTTTAGATTTGACTTTTCCTTTCTTATAAGCAGCAGGAGGAAGGGGATTTTTTACTATGCAGGACAATGAAAAAGATGATATACTAAAGATAACTACAGAAAAAGGATTGATTAATAAGTGAAGAAAAGAAGATTAAAATTACGTCATTACATAGAGATTGTTCTGCTGGCAGTTGTAATTATTGCAGGTGTAGGATTTGCCAAATGGGTGGGGAATTCCTATCAGCCAAATGACAAAGCAATCGAAGCATGTAATGAAAATGATAAAGTAACGGTTACACAGGAAGATTATATTGAGTTTATGCCAAAAGAGACGCCAACGAAGGGGTTTATATTCTATCCGGGAGGATTAGTAGAGCCAGAAGCATATGCGCCATTATGTAGAAAGATTGCAGAACAAGGATATCTAGTAGTAATTGCACCAATGACATGTAATCTTGCCATTCTTTCTCCAGACAAGGCGGAAAGCATACAACAAAAGTATGAGTATATTAAGACATGGGCAATCGGAGGACACTCCTTAGGCGGAGTTATGGCTTCAAAATATGCAAGCACCCACAGCTCTATTTCAGGCGTGGTATTGTATGCCTCCTATCCACAGTCGGATGAATTAGAAAATATGGATATCAAAGTATTGAGCTTATATGGAAGCATGGATGGCGTTGCAAAGTTATCTAAAGTAAAAGAGGCAACATTATCAAAGGATGCAAAAGTTAAGGAAATAGCCGGTGGTAATCATAGTTATTTTGGAAGTTATGGATTACAGAATGGCGATAATGAGGCATCCATTACAAGTGATGAGCAGCTAGAACAGGCAGCAAAAGAGACCATAGAATTTTTAAGTACATTAAATTAAGAAAAAAGCTATCGCAGGAAAGTCTGTGGTAGCTTTTCTTTGCATTATATAAATGATATAGGGGAGAAGGAGGCATTAATATGAGGATTAAGGTTGTGTATGAAAGCAAGAAGCATACGAAGAAGGTTGCAGAAGCAATTGCAAAGAGAATGGGTGTAAAGGCAGAGGCACTAAATGAGGTTCAGAATCTGGACAAGACCGACCTTTTATTCTTGGGATTTGGAATTTATGGAGGAGGGCCTAAAAAAGAGCTGGAGGAGTTTGCAAATCGAGAGGAACTAAAGTCTGTGAAGAAAGTCGTATTATTTACAACCAGCTGTAAGGGGCAGGATCAGACGGCGTCTTACCGAGAAAAATTAAAAGGCTTAGGAATTCCGGTTTCTGACCAGGTATTTGCGGGAAAGGGAAGATTTTTATTCTTAAATTGGAAACAGCCAAATCAGAAGACGATTGAAGATGGCGTTAAGTTTGCCTGCAAGGTAAGAAAAAGAGGAATTTAAGAATTGAATACATAGAATCCACCAGATAAGGAAAACTAACTAGGAAGTTAGGAAAGGTGGTTTTTGAATATGATGAAATTTTTTAAATGCAACAATGATGGTTTGGTAATTCCAATTACAAAATGCTTTACTTCAGAAGCTTCCTTTGCAGAGGCACAGGAAATTACACCAAACACAGTAGATGCTGCAAAAGAGAAGCATATGCCAGTAGTTACATTAAGTGGAGATAGTGTAACAGTTAATGTAGGAAGCGTGGCACATCCTATGTTAGAGGAACACTCTATTACTACTGTAGTACTTGAAACACAAAATGGCGGACAATATAAGTTCTTGCCTCATGACAGCGAACCAGTGGTTCATTTCAAACTTTCAAATGGTGACAAGCCATTGGCTGCCTATGCATACTGTAATTTACATGGATTATGGAAAGCAGATATTGATTAATTATATGGTACAAAAAAACGCTTCTAGGATTATAGTAATCCTGAAGCGTTTTGCTATGTATGGAGCCAATGGGGCTCGAACCCATGACCTCTCGCGTGTGAGGCGAACGCTCATCCCGGCTGAGCTATGACTCCGTTACAAGGAAAATTATACCATACTGGAAGAAAAATACAACTGTAAAAGGAGAAAAAAGCAGAAAAAACAATTTACAGAAGGCCTAAAATAGTATATGATATTGAGATTTAATTAGGGGCAGGATAAGCCTCTGGGCGCATTCCTTGTCCCCAATACATTTAAGGGACATAAGAGAGGCATTATGAAAAACATCAAAAGAATAATTTCCATGGTTATGTTGAGCATCATGATTATGATGGCGGCAGTTCCAGCGGAAGTAAATGCGGCAACTAATTTAACAGTACATTTTATTGATGTAGGACAAGGGGATGCAATCCTTGTACAGTATGGGAAAAATTATTCCCTAATTGATACCGGAGTAGAGAAGAAGTATTCTCAGTTAAACACATATTTAAAGAAAATCAACGTTAAGAAGATTACCAATTTAGTCGTGACGCATCCAGATGCAGATCATATGGGTGGTGCAGATCTTGTCATTAAAAATTACGGTGTAAAGAATGTTTATATGACAAAGTATACGAGCAATACTGGCGAGTATAAAGAACTGATTGCAGCTATTAAGAAGTATAAGGTAAAGAGAACCAATGTTTCTAGAGGTGCAAAGATTAATCTTGGTGGAATTAAGGCACAAGTTTTAAGTGCTGATGCAAAGGCTTCAGACAGCAATGATTCCAGTATCGTCTTAAAGTTAGTACATGGCAAGAAGAGTTTCCTATTTACAGGAGATATCAGTGCAAAGCTTGAAAAGCAAATTGCTAGTCAGTACAACGTGAATGTGGATGTATTAAAGGTATCCCATCACGGATCCAACTATTCTAGCGCAGTTTCCTTTATTAAGGAAACAAGTCCGGAATACTCTGTTCTTTCTGTTGGAAAGAATAATAATTATGGACATCCGGATAAGAATGTAAATAATAGATTAAAAAAATATTCTAAGAATATAGTTCGTACTGATCAAAAGGGTACTATCGTTATTACTTCAAATGGGAAGAAGTTAACCTATAAAAACGTACCAACAAAGAGTTCAAGTTCATCAGGAAGCAGTTCTTCTAACAATAGTTCATCAAACTCATCCACAGCAGTAGGAAGCTACGTATACGTAACACCTACAGGAAAGAAATATCATAAGAAGGCATGCGGAAGAGGAACATTTACAAAAGCAACGATTAAGTCTGCAAAGGCAAGAGGCTTAACAGCTTGTTCTAAGTGTTTCTAGGATGTATATAGATGCGCATACCCATTTAGATTTTTATGGGGAACAGGTAGAAAAGGCATTAAGGGAAATTAAAGTCCATAAGATCATTACTATTGCGAATAGTATGGATCTTGAAAGCTATAAGAAGAATAACGAGTATGCAAAAGACTGTGCTTATGTAATACCGGCATTTGGCATTCATCCTTGGAAGGCAGGTTCCTTGAAAGGAGAGCTAAGTGAGTTAGTTCCTTGGATTGAGGAGAGCAAGATGATTGGAGAAATAGGGCTGGATACGGTATGGGCAGAAGATCCTGAAAATTACGAAAGACAACAGGCAGTATATTATTTCTTATTAGAACAGAGCATGAAGCGTAAGAAGGTAATTACCATTCATACGAAAGGTGCAGAGGAAGAAATCTATGAGAGCCTGAAAGCATATGATTGCAGCAGGGTAATTATTCACTGGTATAGTGGAAGCCTTGAGACATTTAAAAAGCTGATCTTGTTAGGCTGTTATTTTACAATCAGTGTGGATTATGGAGTATCTGCTTTGACGGAGCAATTGCTTCCACTTATTCCAATGGAGCGTCTGCTGACAGAGACAGATGGACCCACTGCATTGGAGTGGGTAACAGGTGAATATGGCTATCCATCTGAAGTAATTCGGATTGTAGAACGCTTGGCAGCAGCAAAACACTGTACAGTAGCAGAGATAAAACAGATAATTTGGTGTAATTTCTGCCAATTGATGGAAGAGTCTGGTATTGGATTGACAATTGAATAAATAGTAGTTAACATACAGTTATATCTGGGGAGGTAGAGTATTACCTGAGAGGAAAGAGTGTTTTCGACCCATGTACCTGATTTGGATCATGCCAACGTAGGGAGATAATTATGTTAATTCATAGGCATAGTATTTTCTAATCTTGGAAAATGCTATGCCTTTTTTTATATGCGCACTCAGGGGAAAGGAAGATGTCACAAAAAACAGCGACATTCCCCTTCGGCGCGAAAAGAGTGTCGAAGACACTTTTTTATATATTCTATTAGATAGGAGAAAATAGATGAAGAGTCATTCTATAGTAAAAAAGATAATACCAGTCCTATTTATAGTAAGTTTGTTAGGAGTCTGGGAAGCAGTTGTCAGAATAAATCAAATTGAACCATATATTCTGCCGGCACCAAGTAATGTGGTAGACGCGCTGTGTAAGGACTTTCCTATATTATGGGACAATATGTTAGTAACCTTATATGAAGGAATGCTGGGGTTTGTAATTGCCATTGGCTTATCATTGGTATTGGCCATTATCATTGACTTAGTGCCAGTATTAAAGGAAGCAATCTATCCGGTGCTTGTCATTTCACAGACCATTCCCACCATTGCAATTGCACCATTGTTTTTGATCTGGTTTGGGTTTGGTATATTGCCAAAGGTAGTCGTAGTCGTGCTTGTATGCTTCTTTCCAATGGTAATCAGCCTGGTGGATGGAATGGAAGCCGTAGACCAAGACTTAATCAATCATTTTCAGTTAATGGGAGCAAATAAACTTCAGAGATTTGTACATTTAAAACTTCCATTTGGCCTGATTAACTTTTTCTCAGGAATGAGAATTGCGGCAACCTATAGCATTATGGGAGCAATTATTGGAGAGTGGCTTGGTGGAAATAAAGGACTTGGTGTCTATATGACAAGGGCAAAGAGTGTATATGCCATTGATAAGATGTTTGCGGCAATCGTACTGATCGTGGCAGCCAGCTTACTTGTATTTGGAGTAATTCATTTCATAGAGAAAATAACAACACCTTGGATGAGACAGAAAGGAGAGTAACATGAACAAAAGAATAACGAAACTATTGGTAGCAGGAACATTAGCGGCAAGTATGATGCTTACGGCTTGTGGAAAAAACAATGAGGACGAGGACGGACTAAAGAAGGTTACAGTAATCTTAGACTGGACAGCGAATACGAACCATACAGGACTTTATGTGGCAAAGGAAAAAGGCTATTACAAGGACCTAGGTCTGGATGTAGAAATCGTTGAACCAGCGGAAGGTTCTTCCCTTCAATTATTAGCAGCAGGCAAAGGTGATTTTGCAGTGAGCTATCAAGAGGATTTTACTTATGCATTGACTGCAGAAAATAAGCTGCCGCTTAAGGCAGTTGCGGCAATTATCCAACATAATACGTCAGGATATACATCCCCAGCATCCAAAGGAATTAAGACAGTAAAGGATTTCGAAGGTAAGGTATATGGCGGCTACGGCGGACCAAGTGAAGATGCAATCTTAAAAATGGTAATGGAAGCAGGCGGAGCAGACTTTAGTAAGCTTACATCGGTAGTGGTAGGAACGGAAGACTTCTTTATGGCAACGAAAAACAACATTGATTTTGAATTGACCTTTGAAGGATGGACCAATATCGAGGCAAAGCTTAAGGGAGAAGAAGTAAACTTTATTCCTCTTCGTGAGCTAAATGAGAGTCTTGATTACTACACTCCAATAATTGCAACATCCAACAAGGTAATTGAGAATGATGAGGAAATGATTTATAAGTTTATGGAAGCAACTACAAAAGGATATGAGTTTGCAATTGAAAATCCGAAAGAGGCAGCAGAAGTACTTGTAACAGAAGTTCCAGGAATTGATAAAGAACTAGCAGTAGAAAGCCAGAAATATCTTGCAGGCCAGTATAAAGCAGATGCTTCGAAGTGGGGCGAGATGAAGGACAGCGTATGGAACAACTATACAAAAGTCATGTTAGAAAATAAGTTAATTCAAGAAGATTTAGCAGCAAGCGAGGCGTATACCAATGAGTACTTACCAAAATAAGATAGCTCTTTCCCATGTAAAGAAGTCATTTGGAACTGCTGAAATATTAAAGGACATTTCACTGGAGGTCAAGAAGGGGCAGGTAGTAGCTCTTCTTGGTCCAAGTGGAAGCGGCAAGAGCACCATCTTTAATCTGATTACTAACCTGATTACTCCGGATGAGGGAACAATTACAGTGGATGGAAACGTTGGCTATATGTATCAAAAGGATACGATGGTGCCTTGGAAAAAGGTAATCGATAATATAGCCCTGCCATTACGTTTTCAGGGAATGAACAAGCGTGAGGCAAGAGAAAAGGCAATCAGCTATCTTGATACCTTTGGCTTGTCGGGATATGAAACTAAGTATCCATCTATGCTTTCCGGTGGGATGAAACAGCGTGCCAATTTCTTAAAGACCTATCTAACGTCCAATGACATTATCTTATTAGATGAACCATTTGGAGCATTGGATTCAATGACAAGAAAGAGAATGCAGATGTGGCTGTTATCAGTGACTAAAGAGATGAATGCAACCATCTTATTAATCACCCATGATATTGAGGAAGCAATCTTTCTTGCAGATCAGGTATATGTATTATCAGATAAGCCTGCAACGGTGTTAGGACAGGTAGCCGTGGAATTTGAGACAGAACGAACAGAAGCAACCGTATTAGAAGAACGCTTTATTTCTTATAAGAAGAAAATCACAGAGATTTTGGAATTATAACCATATTATGAAGTTATTAACTCCTCTTCCATATATATTATATTTCATAAATATTAACTAAATGTTACAATAATGTTAACTTGAAAAACACATTTGTTAACAACTATGTAACAAATGACCAAAAAAGAGGAGAGTAATTATGAAAAACTTCAAAAAAGTAATTTTAGCAGGAGCAATGTTATTATCAGTAGGAACGATGTCTGTTCCAACAGCGAGTGTATCCGCAGCAAAAGCGAAATGCAACACAAACGTTACTTCAACTCAATCTAATACAAGTAAAAAATTCACATCCGGTAACTTATGTTATAAAGTGACAGGCAATAATACTTGTACGGTAACAGGATTATCTAGCCAAGGTAAGAAATCATCATCTTGTTCTATTCCAACAAGTGTAACTTGTAACGGTAAAAAATATAAAGTTACTTCAATTGCAAACAATGCATTTAAAAATTGTGATAATTTAAAATCAGTAAAAGTATCCAACTGCGTAAGCAACATTGGTGCAAATGCATTCAAAGGCTGTGATAGCTTAAAAAATGTAACATTAGGAAAAGGCGTTTCTAACTTAGGAAGCAATGCATTTTCTAGCTGTAATAGTTTAAAATCGGTAAACTGTGGTAGCACAATCAAAACACTAGGAAGCAACTGTTTTGGTAACTCTACTTGCAGAGTAGTTCGATAATATAGAGTATAAAAAATGAGCAGGGACAAAAGTGTCTCTGCTCATTTTTTCATTATACTGTAAAGAAGGAAAGTGTCTTTGTAAGATCATCAATAAGGGTTTGATTGTCTTTTAGCCCTTGTGCCGTTTTTAGCATAGTAGCTTGAAGTTTATCTGTTATTTGAGTTACCTCTCCCATGTCTGTAGTGTTTTTCGCTAAAACTTCAGCCATCATTTGAATGGAAGCCGTTACATCGGATACTTGCAGTTGTAATTGCTCTGAGTTTTTATGGAATCCAGACATTAATGTTTGGAATACTTCTGCATCATTACTATACTGCTCTGCCGTAGATACCAGCGTATCGTAATCAGATAGTACATCCGTATTTAGATATTCAATAATAGAGGAAACCAGAGTAGAGAAACCATCCATAGCATCTAAGATAATCGTATTTACTGTACTGATTTGGGATGCTGTCTTCGCACTTACATCGGCAAGTGTTCCAATTTCATTTGCAACGATGGCAAATCCTTTTCCATGTTCACCGGCTCTTGCAGCTTCAATGCTGGCATTTAGGGAAAGCAGGTTGGTTTGGGAGGAGATTGAAATAATATCTTTTGTCAGTTCATTAATTTGATAAATGGATTGTGACTTAGTAAGTTGTGCTTGTAAATCTTGATTGTACTGTTCAACTAATTGCAACATAGTTTCTTTATTTTCTAGGGAAGACTCTTTTAATACTTTAGCATGTTCCTTGATTGTCTCACTATGGGAAGATTGCTCTTTTGCCTGTGCGCAAATGCTTGTTAAGAATGCAAGTACTTGGGAAGTAGAAGCATTCATGGATTCCATAGAAGATTGTATTTCCTCCATAGAAGCACAAAGTACTTGGATTGAAGCATTAATTGTTGTCACCTGGTTATTGTTTTCCTCAAAGATATCTACCGTAGAATTTGTAAATTCAGTTATTCCATTGGTTGTATGAAGAACCTTTTCAATGGAAGAACGTATTTTTGTGGTGAAACCGTTAAATGTCTTAGCAATTAACTCTAATTCATCCCCTGAATGAACATCCAGCATTTGAGTAAGGTCGCCATCCTTTTCAGAAAGATCTTCCACTTTATCAATAACCGTATATAGATTTTTTTGTAGTTTACGTGTTAATAAATAGCTTAAAGTCAGGAACAATAGCCAAACGAATAGTATGACAATGGAAAGAATGACAACCATGGAAGTTAACTCTTGTGAGATTCCCTCCGCAGAGAAATCAATGCCAACAACACCAACAATTTCTTTCTGACTATTGTAGATAGGTGCATACCCTGAGATATATTGTCCCCATTCATCTTCTGTTATATCTTCATCGGCTGTTACAGTACCTTCTAATGCTTTTTGTAAGCTAGCTGTGGCATCGTAAGTTAAATGCATAGAGTTAGCATTGTTTAAATAGTCATCAGAAGAAAGGACGAAATGAAGTTCCGCAGGATTAGTCGAGGAGAGTGTGTAGACGAATTGAACTCCTTTGATGTTTAGGAAGCTGGTAAGTAACTCTTGCTGACGAATAAATTCATCCGAAGTAATATCCTCTTTTGTATAAAAGGAATGTCGATCTCCATCAACGCACTCTGCTATAATAGAGGCAGATTCTTTTGCTTTTATTTGAACAGAAGATAAAAGACGATGTAAGGAATACTGGTAAATACCATACATACATGTGATACATACAATAGTAACAGCAATGGAAACGTAGATAAGGATCTTAGTAGAGAGCCCCATCTTCCTTGTTTTAGTATTTGTTCTTTTATTCATAAAACTCCTTTACCCTTTTAGGGATTAGATAATATAGATATATTAATTATCGGTGAAATTGGGGAAGATTGGGAGTGGTAAAAACTGGGTGACAAGCATGAAGAATACTGGGAAAAACTACCTCTAAAATAGTGCTGTTTTTCTGTTGACAAAGGAATTGAAATACGATAAACTATACAAGCGTCACAGGTAATCACCTAAGACATGCGGGTGTAGTTCAATGGTAGAACACTAGCCTTCCAAGCTAGATACGTGGGTTCGATTCCCATCACCCGCTTTGTAACGAAAGTTGCAACATATGTGTTCGTAGCTCAGCTGGATAGAGCAACGGCCTTCTAAGCCGTGGGTCGGGGGTTCGAATCCCTTCGAGCACAGTTTCATAACTGTGAGGAAAGCCATAAAAGAGTAATTTCTTTTATGGCTTTTTTTGATACATAGGAAACTTCTCTTCAAGAAGCCTCCTATGTATTAAAAAAGCACCCTGAATATGAAGAATACATAACATGCTATCCTAATTGTCTAAACCTATGGTAAAATGGTAAAAACAAAAATGAAACACACACAGCAACAGCAGATTATTTTCACTGAAGGAGGAACTTATGAAGCAGGCAGTAACCGTTCGTAATGTAGCAATTGGAGAAGGAATTCCGAAAGTATGTGTTCCCATCGTAGGAAGAAATCGAGAAGAGATCTTGGCTGCGGCAGAAGAGATTAAGACAATTCAAGCCGATATCGTAGAATGGCGGGTTGACTGGTTTGAGCAGGTAATGGAACTGAAACAGGTAAAAGAGATGGCAAAAGAGCTTAGAGAGACTCTTACAGACTATCCCATTCTATTTACCTTCCGAACCTCAAAAGAGGGAGGAGAAAGAGCAATTAGCGTGGCGGATTATGCGGCATTAAATAAGGAGATGGCAGCAACCGGATATATTGATTTGTTGGATGTGGAAGTATTTACAGGAAATCAGGTAGTTTCTGAAATTATAGAAGAGGCACATCGTAACCAGGTATTTGTAGTGGCATCCAATCACGAGTTTACAATGACACCACTTAAAGAAGAGATTGTACGCAGATTAAGAAGTATGCAGGAGCTCGGGGCAGATATTCCAAAGATTGCAGTTATGCCACAGAGTACCGGAGACGTATTAGAACTATTACAGGCAACGGATGAGATGAGTACGAAGTATGCCAATGGACCGATTATTACCATGTCTATGGGAGCAAAAGGTGTAATTTCCAGAGTAGCAGGAGAAACCTTTGGATCTGCGGTAACCTTTGGTGCAAGCAAGAAGACAAGTGCACCTGGACAAATGGGAGTTGAGGATTTAACAGAGGTATTGAAGGCATTGCATAATAGCTGCAGGGAAGCGTAGACAGTTCCCTGTTTTATACATAGGAAGGACAAAAATTGAATATAGTTAGTAACAAAGCCACAACATAGAGAGGGGATTTATTTTGACAAGTGAGTGGAACTATTCAAGTGATCGAAGGGGAATGGCAACCTTTATTCACGGGTGGTACTATTTACGATTAGAGGGCAGTCCTTATGAATGCGGTTTACAACATGGAGAGTTGCTTGCGAACTATATTAGTGAGACCATTGCAAGGATGAAACGCCTTGTCTATGTAGAAACAGGACTTACGTGGGAATATTTTAAGCAAATGGCTTATGATAATTGGAAAGACAAACTGTATCAGGAGCTTACAGAGGAGTTAAATGGAATTGTAGACGGAGTAAATAAAAGGGTACAGCAAAAGATTGAGTTTCAGGACTTATTACTGTGGAATGGCTATACTGAGGTCGTAAGTTATTGGTACCCATCTCATGGAGTAGAAATATACAAGGACGTTACAAATGGTAAAGTTACATCAGGAAGACAGTTTCAAAGCAGAGCAGAAGATTCCTGCAGTGCATTTTTAGCGACAGGAAGCTACACGAAAGACGGAAGCATTGTTGCAGCACATAATTCATTTGAGCCATTTGAGAATGCCAGGTATTCGAATGTGATTATCGATATTACTCCTTGTAATGGACACTCATTTAAGATGCAGTCCCAGCCAGGGTATGTACATAGTATGACTGATTTTTATGTGACGGATATTCCAATGGTGATTACAGAAACGACGATCGGAGGATTTTGTGTCTATGATCCCGACGGAGTTCCGGAATTTGTACGGATACGAAGGGCAGTACAGTTTTCCAATTCCCTTGAGGAGTTTGTAACGATTATGCTAGACAGGAATTCTGGCGGATATGCAAATACCTGGCTAGTAGGGGATTACCGCACCAATGAGATTATGCGTTTTGAACTAGGACTTAATTATTATGCAGTGGATAAGACAAGTGATGGGGCGTATGCAGGCTTTAATGCTCCATTAGATCCAAGGATACGTAATCTAGAGTGTAGCAATTCAGGATTTGCGGATATTAGAAGGCATCAGGGGGCAAGACAGGTAAGGCTTCCTAAGCTTCTTGATAAGTTTCGTGGGATCATTGATGAAAAGATTGCAAAACAGATTATATCCGATCATTATGATGAGTATTTGAATAAAGTAAATCCATGTTCCAGAACGATATGTGCTCATTATGAATGTGATCCAAGAGAATATATGAGCCAGCCGGGAAGGCCGCTTCCATTTGCACCTAGAGGCGCGATCGATGGCAAGATATGTACAAGACAGTTTGCTTATTGCAGAGGCTTTGTTGCAAGATATGGGGCACCATGTGGAAAAGAATTTGATGCGGAGAAGTTTTTTAAAGAGCATCCTCAGTTTCTATATCTAAAGGAGTTTATTATAAGTCGTCCATCTGAGCCATGGACCTATTTTGGATAAGGAAAGTGCTAAGAATAGCGGAGGTTTTGATTGGAGATACTACATGCTGATAAATAGATAAAGAGAGGCTAGAGTAGCATGAACCAATCAATATGGTCAAAGGAGGAGCGAGGCATAACGTATCCTCCTAACACGACCAACCGAAACGTTGAGGTAGCAGTGATCGGTGGCGGATTAGCGGGAATACTGACTGCTTATTTGTTACAGCAGCAAGGCCTGCAAGTAGAAGTATTTGAGGCTGAAACCATAGGAACAGGCATGACGGAGAAGACAACAGCAAAGATCACAAGCCAGCATCGATTAATTTATGACCGATTAATCAGCCAGTATGGACTGGATAAGGCAAGAGAGTATGCAAGCCGGAACGAGGCTGCAATTGTTAAGTATGAAGAGATTGTAAATAAGTTGAAGATTGACTGTGGATTTAAGAAAGAGTCTGCTTATGTCTATACAACCAAGGAGCCAACAAATATAAAAAATGAAGTAATGGCGGCTAAGAAATGTGGAATAAATGCATATTACACAACGAATACGGCATTGCCATTTGAAGTGACCGGAGCTGTCTGTTTTCAAAATCAGGCATCGTTTCACCCAATTAAGTTTCTTAATATCATTGCAGAGAAACTAACAATTAATGAAAAGTCTAGAGTCCTTCGTATGAAGAAGCATGAGCTTGAAATTGTGAGCCTGTCAGACGAGGGAGAGGAGAAAACATATCAGGTAAGTGCCAAATATATTGTAATTGCAACCCACTATCCAATGATTAACCATCCAGGATACTATTTTACAAGAATGCATCAAGAGAGATCCTATGTCATAGCTGTAAAGAGGAAGGAAGCTCTTCCTTATGGAATGTATATTGGTGAGTGTGATCAGGATTATTCCTTTAGAAAGTATGAAAACTATGTATTAATTGGAGGCATGGGACATCGTACCGGATCTGCCAAGAAGAAAGATCATTATGGCGAATTAATTCGGGCAGCAGAGAAGTATTATCCAGGTGCTAAGATTGAGTACAAGTGGTCCAATCAGGACTGCATAGCCATTGATGAGATCCCCTATATTGGACGATTTTCAAAGCGGTATCCGGATGTATTCGTAGCTACTGGATTTAATAAATGGGGCATGAGCAGTTCCATGGTATCAGCAATGATGATCAGTGAGGCTATCGCCGAAGGAAAGCGCAATGATGATTCCATATTCTCTACTACACGGTTTCAATATCAGGCATCCAAAAAGAATATAAGATCCAATGTAAGAGTAACTCTAAAGCGACTTTCTCTTCAAAGCTTCCTTTTACCAAAGGGAAAATTATCTGACTTAAGGCCGGGAGAAGGAAAAATCATTCGCTGCGGACTACAGAAAGTTGGGGTATATAAAGACGAAGGCGGAAAGATATATGCAGTAAGTACAAGATGTCCGCATCTAGGATGCATGCTGGAGTGGAATAAGGAAGAAAAATCCTGGGACTGTCCTTGCCATGGCTCAAGATTTGACTATAAAGGAAAGTTATTGTCCAATCCATCGGTAAAGGATTTAAAATCAAAGGAAAATAAATTAAATAGCAAGTAGGAGGAAAAGTGTATTTTACCTAGCTTTATGATAAGCAGGAGAAATACACTTTTTATATATTGAAGATACTTTGTTCGGTAACAAGACAATCATAGAGGGCATAGAATAGATTGAGCATAGTATACGTGGGAGGTCATTTTGGGTGAGGAATACGTTTCTTTGCACAACATGCATTCAATTAATCGATGGAGTACCCGTGGAAAAAGGGAGGTCTGGATTTATGCTTGGCCGAGACGATCAAGGAAGCCATGCAATGTATTTATATGTCCCCTTAGAAGGGTGCGTTACTATAAAAAAGATAAAGCAGGCAAGGTTGTACTTATATCTAACTGAGAATAATGCAGATCAGCAGAATGAGCAGCGATATCAGATTATTCCCACGAATCAGACGGTAAATCCCTATTCAAAAAATGATATTGTTCCTCTTATATGGAATCAGCCCGATTATATCGGTATAGCAAGTATAAAAAGCTCTATTTTTATAATGGATATTTCCGAATTGGTAAAGAAATGGGTAAAGTCACCCAGAAGAAATTATGGAATGATAGTAGAACCTTTTATGGAGACAGAGAGTGTGTCAATTGTCGATATGGAAAAGAAGCAAACTTGTCCTTATATTTACATAGAAGAAAGAAAAGAGAAGAAAAAAGAGAATAGAAAGGTTGAGGTTATTGGTTCAATTAAGGGAATAAAGCAATTTTAATACAAAAATAATGTTAAAATTATTAAATATAAATAAAATTATGCAATTTGCTCTGTATAAATGGCGAAATAGTCCGATATAAATATATGGAAAATAATTTAATTTATTGCTAGAAGTACTAAGGGAGAGAAAATGAATAGAAATAACGTAATTGAAGAGAACCAAAAAGAGTCTGACCAGCTCGTGTTTAAGGCGCTAATAGCAGGTGTGATTTCAATGATAATCAATTTTGTTGTTTTGCTCGCTAGAGGAAAGGTAGATGATCTATTAGCATTATTACCTGGATTTACGATATTTGTGTTATTGACACCGATCATTTACTACAAAAAGAGTAAAACGAAAAAGCATTTTTTGAACATAACATTGGTTTCAGTAGAGTTTATGTCAGCAGTAATATTCTTATCTACATGGTTGTATGGTGCACTCATATGGATAATGTCATTTGCCGTTGCCTGTCTCTATTTTGATACGAAAATAATGAGACGTGTCTTTATTGTAAAGATACCAGTACTTATCATAATAAGCTTTATAGCATCGAATGCAAGACCTGGATATGCAATTTATGCAAATAATGAAACTGCTATAAGTGTTGTAATTTATTATCTTTTACAAATTGTAATCATTGGATATATGTTTGTTATGATAACAAAGAAAACGAATATTATCTTTAATAAAACAGTAGAGCAGACAGAACAAATTGCAGTTGTTTTTGATGAGAGTGTAAAAGGCTCTCAAGCAATCAATGAGAATATCAATGAACTTTATCACCATATCAATACAAGCGTAGCCGCAATTGAGGAAGTAAGTACTACAAGTGGTGAAATTGCAGAGAAATCGTTATCTATGGCTCAAAAGGCTGTAGAAGGAGAGGCGTCTGTGGAAGGAATGATCCAGCAGCTAGATGCGACTACAAAAAACACAGAAGTTGTTGGCGAGCTTACAAAACAGATGAGTGACGTAACGAAAGTAAATCAGGAGAATATAAAGAAGCTGTTTGATAAGATTAATGAAATTGAGAACAGTAACAATAAGTCGAAGGAAGAATTTAATCGTCTGCTAAACAGTACAGATCGTATTGCAAATGCGGTAGGCATTATAAATTCAGTATCCGATGAAACAACTCTTCTTGCGCTGAATGCTTCCATTGAAGCGGCAAGAGCTGGTGAGGCAGGAAAAGGATTTGCAGTCGTTGCATCCGAAATCAGTAAGTTAGCGGAACAATCGAATACTTCAGCAAGCGATATTAATAATATTTTAAGTGAAATCACTATGAATACAGAGCAGTCCTTACAGTCGATGAATGACATGCAAAAGATCATTGCACAAAATCTTGCAATGGTTCATGCGACACAATCAGACTTTGAGCACATGTTTAATATTCAAAATGAAGTAATTACACGCATTGATGAATTACAGCAGTTTATGAAAGAAGTAAAGTTAAGTGTTGCGGATGTGAAAGATTTAATCACAGAGACACAACAAGACTGTAATAGTACTACAAATGAGATCCAAGAAGTATCTGCAGTATTAGATCAGTTAAATACATCGTTCCAAAGTATTGAAGCATATGCAAAACAAGTACAAGACAGTTCTACTGGGCTTGTAGAAAATTTTAAATAGAAGAAGTAAAAGGGCTCATTGCTTTGTGCAATAGGGGCCCTTTCTCTATCTTCAAGTAGAAAATATAAAAAGGCTTTTAAGAAGTGAGACTTGAATAATAGACATAAATTAGATACAGTTATTTGTGGACATAATATTATTTACATCGGAGGAATTAGTATGAAAAGAGAATTCAAAGGGCAGATACTTGAAGAACTCCCTGCAGATTATGTGATACTCGATATAAAGACGACGGGGGCGGATCCTTACTATGATAGGATGATATCCATTGAAGCAATCTGTTATCTAAATGGGGAAGAAATCGAACGCTTTTTTGAAATACTAACAGAGAAGGAAACAGAGAAGATAATCGCTTTTAGACATTTACAGCAATTTATAGGTAAAAAACCGTTAATCGGATATGCCATTAACCTTATCATTAATTTTTTATATGATGCATTTATTACATATCTAGAAGTTCCATTAACAAATGACTATCTAGACTTAAAAGAAGTATTACGAAAAAACGACTGTCTTAATATAAACTATAGTCTGGATGCTGCCTGTAAAGGCTTAAAGCTTTCAAAGAAAGAAGAGGCAGGGCTAACAGAAGCAGATCAGATCGTGCAAGTATATGAGTACATAAGACAGGAAGTATTACATAACGGCAACATAGACTATTGCATGCCATTTGAGAACAGAAGATGTGTATTTACAGGGAAACTGCAAAGATCAGGTCCCAAAGAAGCGAGTCGATTACTCCTGGAAAATGGTGGAATAAAAGGCGACCGTGTAACCATGAAGACCAATTATTTGATCTTAGGAAACCATGATTACTGTTCCAAGATTGAAGCAGGGAAAAGCAATAAGCAGAGAAAGGCCGAAGAGTTAAAGCAGAAAGGCTATGATATTGAGATCATCAGTGAAAATGTATTCTATGATTTAATTGATGTATATTAATGCGTATGCTATAATTTCTTTATAAAAAGTTTATAGATTTTTTAGGAGGTAATGTTATGTATTGTAAAAATTGCGGTAGTTTTTATGAAGATGAAAATGCTGGATTTTGTTTTCGATGCGGAACGCCAAAAGGTCAGGGAAAAAGTTTCTGTGATGGATGCGGCAGTCCGATAAATGAAGGACAAGCGACGTGTATGAATTGTGGAAAGTCAACAGGAAATGAAGGGGGCTACACATATACACAACAAGGTGGGTACAATAATTATAAACAAACTCCACCACCACAACAGCCACCAGTACCAATCAAGTATAGAAGCATACCACTCTGCATTATCTTTTCAATCATCAGCTGTGGCTTCTATGGAATCTATTGGTTCGTGACGTTAACAGATGATACAAATGCGCTTTCCGGTGATTACAAGACATCAGGAGGAATGGCATTTTTATGGACCATCTTGACTTGTGGGATTTACGGTATTTATTGGGCTTACAGACAAGGCGAGAAACTTGATTATGCAAAACAGTCTAGAGGAATTCCATCTGCTAACTCAGGAATTCTTTACTTAATCTTAGAGCTTATACAGTTCGGTTTTATTGGAAACTGCCTAATGCAAAATGAAATTAATAAATTTGCCAATATGGACTAATGACAGAACGGATTAAAAGAGTAGTTAAGAGAAGTAGCAGTTTACTTGTATTGGGAATACTTTATGGAGTATGGCTTATTAAGACGGACATTGGCATACCATGTCCAATCCGTACCATAACAGGCTTAAGATGTCCTGGATGTGGAATCAGCCATATGTGCATGGCATTGATACAAGGTAACTTTACGGAAGCATATCATGCAAATCGTATCTTATTCTGCTTACTCCCTGTTTTTATAGTAGAAGGAATACATTTAATATTGCGCTACATAAAGCAAGGCAATAAACCGTTATCAAAATGGGATAACTGGTTAATGTATTGTTTGATTGTAATTATAGTTATATGGGGAATTGTTCGCAATATACCGGCCTTCTCTTATTTAAATTAATAAAAATTAAAAGACGGAAGCATATCTTTTTTAGGTATGCTTCCGTTTTAGCTTGTCGACAAAGTCGCCAGACTTGAATGAGATCAGTATTTCATCCATTCCCTGGAGGAAACGATTACTGCTCATTCGTGTAAGTGCTTTTGGGCAAAATAATACTCCTATATATGTGAATATAGTAAATACTATAGCGAGGGAACATATACAGGAGATAATATTGTGGGCAAATTCATATTAAATTAATTATATGTACAACTTAAAAATAAGTATAGAATAAATGTTTATATTTGTCAATGGACAAAATGTCAATATATGGTATGAGACATTTGTCCTTTTTTTGTGCATAATAGTTGTATATAATGGGCTTAATCAAAAAACAAGAAGAAATGCTTACTTAAATTTAAGCTAAATTTCGAACGACAGTAAGGAGAACGTATGAAAAAATTAGTATCATTATTATGTATTATTTCAATGTTATCAATGGCCTTAGTAGGTTGTGGTTCAAAAAATGGATCAGATAGCAAAAAATCAGGTTCCGCTGAAATTGCTCTTATCACAGCTACAGGATCAATCGATGATAAGTCATTCAACCAAGGTGCTTGGGAAGGCTTAAAACAATATGCAGACGAAAATGGTAAAACTTATAAATACTACAAACCAACAGACTCTTCTGAAACAGCTATCGAAAATGCAATCGAATTATCAGTTGCAGGTGGTGCAAAAGTTGTAGTTTGTCCAGGATACTTATTCTCAGTACCATTATTCAATCTTCAAGACAAATACCCAGATGTAACATTTATTCAATTAGATGGTACTCCAGCAGATGCAAACGGAAATGAAAAGATCGGAAACAATGTAGTAGCATGTTCTTACGCTGAAGACCAAGCAGGTTTCTTAGCAGGTTATGCAGCAGTACAAGATGGTTACAGAAAATTAGGTTTCATGGGCGGTATCGCAATGCCTGCTGTAGTTCGTTTTGGTTACGGTTTCGCACAAGGTGCTGAATTCGCAGCAAAAGAATTAGGCTTAAAGAAAGACGAAGTAGTTCTTAACTACAACTACACTGGAAACTTTGATGCAACTCCAGATAACATGGCAAAAGCAGCATCTTGGTACTCTAACGGAACAGAAGTAATCTTTGCTTGTGGTGGTTCTGTAGGTAACTCAGTAATGAGTGCAGCAGAAAACAACAATGGTAAAGTAGTTGGTGTTGATATCGATCAAGCAAGCGAGTCTAACACAGTAATTACTTCAGCAATGAAAAACATTAGCAAATCTGTTTATGACTACCTTGTAGAATACTATAATGGAACATTAAAGACTGGTACTAGTGCAGTACTTGATGCAACAACTAACAGCGTATTACTTCCAGCTGAAACATCTAAGTTCTCAACATTTACACAAGAACAATACGATGCTATTTACAAAGAACTTGTTGACGGTAAAGTAACAATCAAAGCTGACAAAGATGCTAAGACTGCATCTGACTTAGGCTTAGACTTAGTAAAAGTTACAGTAATTGAATAGTTAAAGTATAAGGAGTCATAATCAATGAACAGCTCAAAGTATAGAGAAATCCTTACCCTATTTGAAACGCTTGATATAAAAACGAAAGGGTATATGAAGGACTACTTTAAAAATGCGCCAGAATGGGTTTATGACTCCTGTTCTGTTATAGCGCTAGATAAAAATGATATTTTCATTACGGAGAATTCAAAGGTACAGAACGTCCACTTATTAGTGGAGGGGTTTGTAAAGGCAACGGATTTTCGTATTCAAGGTGCCATTTATAACTTTATGTGGTTCCAGCCGGTAATCGCATTCGGGGCATTAGAAGTACTGCTTGGCGAGACCACATATAAGACCACCCTTATGGCATCCACGCCTTGTAAGATGATCAAGATGCCAAAGGTAGTATATGAAAAATGGGTTCGTGAAGATGTAAATGCGTTATTTATTGAATCTGCAAATACTGCTTCTCATTTAATGAACCAGTCTAGGCGTGAACGTGTCTATCTGTTTATGCAAGCCGTAGACCGTCTTGCTTACTTTATGATCAATTACTATGATCAATTTGAAATTGACGGTGTATGTCAGGTAGGTCTTACAAGACAGGATCTTTCGGACTGTACGGGGGTAAGCAGTAAGACAATTACTCGTTCGTTAGCAAACTTAATGGAAAAAGGGTGCGTTGGTAAAAAAGGAAATAAGATTATTATTGGACCGGAGCAGTATTATAAGCTTAGCCAATATATTTCGGATATCGTAGACTAGACAACCGGCATTGAACTGTGTTAATGCTTTGGGATAAAAGAGTAGCTGTTTCTGATGTGAGTTTAAAACATTAGAGACAGCCTACTCTTTTTTATTAGGGTTTTGAGTGGCTGGT
>JAUNRX010000127.1:0-5655 GCA_030539495.1 bacterium
GACGCGAGAGTGTGTGGAACACACACTTTGTTCTTTATCGAAAAGTTCTCTTTAAGCTCTTGGGAATGAGGGCAGTGAGCTAGGAATATTCAGGATACTTTTTTATTGGATTTTGGCATACTAACTAGTATAATAGTAACTTAGAGCATATATGTGAAAGGAAGTAACTTTATGATAAAAGAAAAGACTACATTGGATTCAAGAACAGAACATACACAAATCATTATGAGTTCACATATAAACGGTTCAGGACGCTTATTTGGTGGCCAATTACTTGAATGGATCGATGTGGTTGCTGGAGTTGTAGGAAGACGTCATAGCGGTTATAACGTTGTTACAGTAGCAATTGATAACCTGCAATTTAAAGCAGGAGCACATAAAAATGATATTGTAGTAGTAATAGGTAAGATTACTTATGTTGGTACAAGTTCAATGGAAGTAAGGGTAGATACTTATGTCGAGGACAATGAAGGAAAGAGAAGACCGATTAACCGAGCATATGTAGTAATGGTAGCCTTAGATGAAAACGAGCATCCGGTTAAGGTTCCTAGATTAGTATTAGAAAGCGAAAGCGAGCGTGCTGAATGGGAGGGCGGTTTAAAACGTGCCCAGCTAAGGAAGCAACGTAAGAATGAAGGATTTTAATAAAATAAAAAGCCTTTTCCCATCGAAGTAAAGGGAAGAGGCTTTTCTTATGTATGCGAAGTAATGTAAATTACATAGAAGCATTTTGCTAACTATGTAATTTAGTATTACTTCGATTTATTCTTTTTGGGCACAGGTGCTTTTTTAATAATAAGCCTGCAAGTATCGGATTTACCATTTGAAATCTTTGCAGTAATAATGACTTCTCCAATTTTATGAGTTGTGACTTTTCCTGTGGGAGAGACGGTGGCAATTTTTTTATTGGATGAAGTGAATATTGGAACTTCTTCCGTATTTGATGGCTTAACGATATAGTTGATATAGCAGGAGTTTCCCTTGTTGAGTGTAATCTTTGATTTTGGAATTACAATACTTACTGCAGCCGGTCCAACTGAGACGGAACAAGTTAATTTACGAACTGTTCGGTTTCGAAACTTGATTGTTGCTACGACAGAAGTGGTTCCGTTTTTCTTGCCTGTTACATAGCCATGTTTATCAACAGTAGCAATGGTCTTATTATTGCTTGCATAAGAAACCACATAATTTGCATTTAAGTTGGAGACAGTAAGCTTCTTTTGCTTACCCTTTATAAGTTTCATATTACGAACATTTAATTTTATATTATTTGAACTGGAATAAGATTCTATAGAAACTGTTCGGGTACTAGGGGAATTGATCGATTGCTTTGTATTTTTACTTTTTGAGTATACGGTTGAAGAACTTCCTAGACTAAAAATAGTCGATAAAAGAAGACATGACAACACAATATAACAAAATGATTTTATAGTTTTTTGTTGCATTTTACAGAAATTCCTCCTTTCTGAATACCAGTAATAATACGATAGTATTATGTCATAAAAAAGTCAAACAAATATCATAACTATGACAAATGAATATGACAATATATAAGCGAATAATTGGGTTTTGACTTGTATTCGTCAAATTTCAACAGTATAATAAACGCAGGAGGGAATAGCATGGAATATATAGTAATAGCGGATGATAACGAAGATATCACTGACATATTAGGAAACTATGTGAAACGTGAAGGATATGAACCAATTATTGCAGCAGATGGTGTAGAAGCATATGAAGCATTTAAAAAGTATTCACCTAGTGTCATATTGCTGGATGTTATGATGCCAAATATGGACGGATTTGATGTGTGTCGTAACATTAGAAAAGATTCTAATGTGCCAATTATATTAATCAGTGCAAAAGGTGAAGATTTTGAGAAAATCATGGGGCTTGACATTGGGGCAGATGATTATATTGTAAAACCTTTTAGTCCAAGTGAAGTAATGGCACGCGTAAGAGCCATATTAAGAAGAATGAAAAATGTATCTGGAACAGAAAATAGTTCTGACAATGAAATCCGATTAGCAGATATGAGGATTAATTTAGATGAATATACACTTTATATAGATGAAAAGCAGATGAAGCTTACAAAAAAAGAAATTGAAACGATGTGGATGCTTGCAAGCAATCCGAATAAGGTATTTACAAGGGATAATTTATTAGACAGCCTTTGGGGATATGATTATTATGGAGACAGCCGCACCGTAGATTCCCATATAAAGCGCCTACGTGCAAAGTTAGATGAAGTGGAACATCCAGATTGGAGCATTAAGACAATTTGGGGAATGGGATATAAATTAGAATTTATTAATAAATAGAAGAAGTGAAACCAATGAAACGTAAAATTGTTCATAAATTGTTTTTTCAAGTATTATTGTACTTTGTAGCAATCGTATTAGTATTTGCAATGCTGATTAGTGTCATATTTACGAAATCTTATGAGTCTGATAGTACTTCTTCGTATAATACATTTCTAGAAGAACAGGTTAAGATTATTGCAGAGCGAATGCAGCAGTATGTCATAAGCAATGATCTCGATAGCTATCTGGCATATATGGAAATGTTGGAGGATTCCCTAAATGCGGATGTTTGGGTTTTTTCAAATAAAACATCCAAGACTCCTATGAATACAGATTTGGAGAATATCAATATTACAGATGCTGAAATGTCTAAGGAGACAAAGCAGGTGCTTTCCCAGGCATATCTGGGAAAGACGATTAGTACTTCTGCTTTTAATGCAATTCGAGACGAAAATGTAATCACAATTGGTGCGCCTATTTATGAAGATGAGCAATCGGAGGAAGTGGTGGGAGCAGTCTTATTACTTGCGCCAGTCCAGGAAATTGAAGATACGAATTACAATATAAAAACGATGTTCGGTGTAAGTATCGTGATCGCCATGCTGGTAGCCTTTGTGCTTGCGGCAATATTTGCAAGAAAACTGTCATTGCCAATCACTCGAATTAAAAAGACGACAAAAGAGCTAGCGGATGGAACGTATGGTATTAGTACAAACATTAGAGAAAAGAATGAAATCGGTGAGTTAGCAGCCAGTGTGGATATTCTGGCCGACCGGCTAAAGGAAAATGAAGTTCAGCGTAACTATATGGAACAGATGAGAAAGGATTTCTTTTCAAATATCAGCCATGAGTTGAGAACGCCGATTACAGTAATGCGTGCATATCTGGAAAGTCTGCTGGATGGAGTGGTAACCGAGGAAAAAGTGATCCCTTATTACAATCGAATGCTGGCAGAATGTACAGGAATGCAAAGATTGGTACAAGATTTATTATTGTTATCAAAAATGGAAAATCCTGATTTTACAATTGAATTAGAGCCCGTAAATATCGTGCAGGTATTTGATGATATTGTAAGAAGCTATCGTATGATTTGTACGAAGAAGAATATTAAAATGGAACTGGATACGGATACGGATTGTTGTTTTATCAATGGTGATTATGATCGTATACGACAGGTATTTATGGCTATTTTAGATAATGCTATAAAATTTTCAGATTCTAATAGTACGATATACATAAAAGTTCGTACTTTGGAGAAAATAATAATATCAATTCGAGATGAAGGTGTAGGAATTAGCGAAGAAAGTATTAATCATATTTTTGATAAGTTCTACACAAAGAAACAAGCAAATAATCAAAACGGTTCAGGACTTGGACTTGTAATTGCAAAAGAGATCGTTAAAAAACATAATGGAACGATTGAGGTGTCCAGTGAGGTTGGAAAAGGAACCATATTTACACTTCGATTTACCAGAATTTTATTAGATGAAAGCTATTTATAATTAGTAAACTACTTGATTAATATGCATTCGTAGCGTATAATATAGAACAGATAAAAGCTTTATCTGTTGATAGGCTTTTCCTGAAATGTACGATAACTCTTGATATTTTGAACCTACATTTATCGATTGGGATTCCTACATCTATGGGTCAATGTCAGGCCATCATTGCGTAGTGGAAGACAGAGACCTGTATGCGGAAACCCACCTAGCTCAGGCTAGGCGTCAAAATTCAAGAACCGGCATTTTGGGGTTAAACGAATGAGAAAAGGCAGCGTGTAGCTGCCTTTTTATAATAAATAGCAATAGTAATAGAGCTAATTGTACATAATTCGATTGCTTTTCAACGAAGTGGCAAACTCAGCGAAAGTTGGGGACGCAAAGCTATAGGGCCTGTGAATGGCAGCCAGTTACCGAAAGGAAAGCTTTTTGCATGTATATGTTTTTTTATGCAGTGCAGAAACTAACCGTCTATGGAAATATGACCGCAAAATACAGACAATATAGTATGTGTTTTCAAAAGAAGGAGTTTGCCGTTTGGCAGGCTCCTTTTTTGGTGACAGGAAACGGCTGTTTTAGGAAGCATTTGCTTAGGAAACGAGCATTGCTTAAAAGCAAACGAAGTATAGAGGGGGATCTGATATGGGGAAGAACATAAAGAAGATTGTTATGCTTATAATGGTGATGATACTAGGAATACAGGGAAGTTTACCAGCAAGAGAGGCAGAGGCAGCAGGCAGTGAAGCTACGATTATAGGCAATACGGATGGAACGGTTACGGTAAAATATAATAATAAGAGTAAGGTAAAGAGCAAAGTATTAGTTATAAAGGATAATAAGATGTATCAGTATGATTTAAAAAATGGAAACAATATTGTGAGGGTGCCTTTAACCCAGGGAAATGGAACCTATACAGTGATGGTGTGCAAGTGCATCACCGGTTCTAAGTATTCGCCGATTGCACAGAAGAAGGTAAAGTTAAAGTTATCGCCTTCTCGTAAGGCATTTAAGCCGACTCATATTATTATAAATTTTAAGAATACAAATCCTGCAATTAAAAAGGCAAAGCAATTGGTTAAGAAATGCAAGACAAAAGAGGACAAAATTAAAGCTATTTGGAATTATGTTGTGAAGAACTACAAGTATGATTATGCAAAACAGCGTAATTTGAGTTCTTATACTTCGCAGTATGTGCCAAATGTAAATACTACATATAAATCGAAAAAGGGTATTTGTTATGATATTAGTGCATTATATTCTGCCATGCTTCGTTCGGTTGGAATCGAGGCACAGCTGCAGACAGGATATTGCAGTAAGGTGAATGGATATCATGCATGGAACCGTGTGTATAATTCCGAGAAGAAGAAATGGTATACGATTGACTGTACTTATGATCTTTGTATGTATCGTAAGGGCGGAAAGTATAGTATGAAGAAGGCCAGTGGGGAATATAAGACGGTTGTATATTTATACTAGAGGGCGGAGGCGAGGACGCCTCCTTCGGATGAAATCAGGCTTTCATCCGGTGCTTAAGGAAATGAAAGACCTAGCACCACGTTCGTGGTGTTAGGTCTTTCCCTTTTTCGGGAAGTGAATTCCCGAAAAAGGATTCCAATGGGTGACGAAGTCACCCATGCCCTTCCCCGAGCATAGCGTTGTTAGTAAGATAAGTGGGCGTTGGAGTCAAAAGAACGGGAAACCGAGGGTTTCCCAGGACCTTTCCTATAGGGAGTACGGGAGGTAGTGAGACGGAAAAAGGACGAGAGTACGTGTCTTTTTTCGTCAATGTGGGGTGTTGAAAAGAACGGGAAACCGAGGGTTTCCCAGGACCTTTCCTATAGGGAGTACGGGAG
>JAUNRX010000127.1:5755-10297 GCA_030539495.1 bacterium
AAAAGAACGGGAAACCGAGGGTTTCCCAGGACCTTTCCTATAGGGAGTACGGGAGGTAGTGAGACGGAAAAAGGACGAGAGTACGTGTCTTTTTTCGTCAATGTGGGGTGTTGAAGGGAACGGAAACAAAAGTTAGTTCTATGGAACAATTTGGTGTGTTTTGAGTTTCTTAGGTATAAACTACTTGTTATTTATTCAGACTATACTTATAATTAGAGTAATTTTAGATATAGTACTCAAGAAGAGATTTTACACGATTTGGAGGTAAATGAATTGAAATACGATTTTTTAAAGGTTGCATCGGCTACTCCTGAAGTAAAGGTGGCGGATTGTAGATATAATGCGGATCAGATCATTCAGATGATTCACGAGTGTAATGAGAATAAGACAAAGTTAGTTGTATTTCCGGAGTTATGTATTACTGCATATACTTGTGGGGATTTATTTTTACAGAAGAGACTTTTAGATGGTGCAATGCGCGAGTTAGAGCGTATTACATCTATGACCAAGGGTATGGATCTTGTTGTTGTTTTGGGGCTTCCTATGGTTAAGAAACAGAATCTTTATAATGTTGCGGCTGTTATTCAGAATGGCAAGATTCTTGGTATCGTTCCAAAGAAGAATATTCCCAACTACTCTGAGTTTTATGAAGCTAGATATTTTAAACCGGGAAATGAAGAGATTGAGTATGTTACAATAGCAGGAAAACAGGTACCATTTGGTGTTAAGCTGATCTTTGAATGTACAAATGTGCCTTTATTTACCTTAGGTGTTGAAGTCTGTGAAGATGTATGGGTTCCTATTCCACCATCTTCTTATCATGCAATGGCAGGTGCCATGGTGATTGCCAATGTTTCTGCCAGCGATGAGACGACTGGAAAAGACGGTTATCGTCATGCTTTAATTGGTAATCAGTCGGCTCGTCTGATTTCAGGTTATATTTATACAAGCGCTGGTTCAGGAGAATCTACGACAGATGTTGTATATAGCGGTCATAATCTGATTATGGAGAATGGTACATTGCTTGCGCAGTCAAAGCGTTTTATCAATGGAAACCATATTACGTATTCTGAAATTGACCTTGGTAAATTAGATGAAGAGCGTAGAAGAATGACCACATATCAAACGGCTAAGCCAGAGGGATATGAATATATTTCATTTGAATTGCAAAATCAGAAGAAAGGGTTAGAAGAATGTAAACTGACTCGTTTTATTGATAAGGCTCCATTTGTTCCTAATAATACGGAACAGAGAAAGAAACGTTGTGATGAGATTTTAAATATTCAGGCAAATGGTCTTAGAAAACGTCTGCTTCATACCAACTGTAAGAGCGTAGTAATCGGTATTTCCGGTGGACTTGATTCGACACTTGCCCTACTGGTTGCGGTTCGTGCATTTGAAATGCTTGCCCTTGATAAAAAGGATATCATTGCTGTAACAATGCCTTGCTTCGGTACGACAGACCGTACGTATAACAATGCGGTAAATCTTACAAAGAAACTTGGTGCTACTTTAAAAGAAATTCGTATCAATGAAGCAGTTGAGATTCATTTACGTGATATTGGACATGATATCAATGTGCATGATGTAACGTATGAGAATGCACAGGCTCGTGAGAGAACACAAATCCTTATGAATATTGCGAATAAGGTGGGCGGCATGGTAATCGGTACTGGTGATATGTCTGAACTTGCACTTGGATGGGCAACCTATAATGGGGATCATATGTCGATGTATGGCGTAAACTGTTCTGTACCAAAGACATTGGTTCGTTACCTTGTGGAATACTATGCAATCACATATACCGATCATGAGTTAAGGGATATCTTACTTGATATCTTGGCAACTCCAGTAAGTCCGGAATTGTTACCACCAAAGGATGGTGTGATTTCTCAGAAGACAGAGGATATTGTTGGTCCTTACGAACTTCATGATTTCTTCTTGTACAATTTAATGAGATTTGGATATACTCCAAAGAAAATCCTTCATTTAGCAGAGTATGCATTTGCGGGAGATTATGATCGTGAAACAATCTTAAAGTGGCTTAAGACATTTTACTTTAGATTCTTCTCACAACAATTCAAACGTTCTTGCCTTCCAGACGGACCTAAGGTTGGTTCCGTTGCATTATCTCCTCGTGGAGATTTACGTATGCCAAGTGATGCATGTGTTGCATTATGGATGGAAGAGTTAGAGGAAGAATAAAATAGAAAAGGAATGAGAGCATGGCATTAAAGATCATTACAGATTCGGCTTCGGATCTGCCAAAGAATATTTCTATGCAGTATGGAATTCAAGTAATACCAACGCCCGTTGTAATAGATGGTAAGGATTATTTTGATGGCGAAACGATCATGCCATCTCATTTTTATAAAGTATTGCGTGAAGGAAACCATGATATTAAGACGTATCATATTAATTCCTTTATGTTTCATGAGGCATTTGAACCTTATGCAAAGAACAAAGATACCTTGGTATATATCTGTTTTTCTACGGGAATTGCAGGAACATTTAATGCTGCCAATATTGCAAAGGAAGAGTTGTTAGAGGACTATCCAGACTTTGACCTTATGATTATTGATGGCCGTTGTGCTTCCATTGGATTTGGACTACTTGTATATTATGCTGCAAGGATGCTTGACCATGGAGTGGACAAGGATACATTGGTAGAGGCTATTGAATGGCATCGCGACCATATGGAGCATGTATTTACCGTTGAGACATTAGAGTATTTATATAAAGGTGGAAGACTTAGCCGTACCAGTGCGATTGCAGGTGGATTACTGGATATCAAGCCGATCATTCGTGTCAATGAGGCAGGTGCCTTGGAGGCATTTGAAAAGGTAAGAGGGCGACATAAATCGTTAAAACGATTGGTGGAGCTTACAGGGGAAAAGGGTGCTGACCTTACGGGACAGACTATTGGAATTGTCCATGGAGACTGTCATGATACCCTGTTGGAAGTAAGACAGATGCTAGTCGACAAATACGGATGTAATAAATTTATTGAGAATTATGTGGGCTGTGCAATAGGTGCACATACTGGCCCTGGAATTATGGCAATTACATTTTTAAATGAGGAAAGTCCTTATAAGAAGTTTATGTAATAGATAGAAATAGCTTAGGCAACAGGAAGGAAAGACACAATGTTAGAATACGATTTAGAGGATTATTTAGAGGAAGTCAAATACCAAATGACTTTATGGGACTATTTAGATGAAGAAATGATTCTTGATTGGGAAGATAAAGCGAGAGCATGGGTTAAGAAATTCCATGATCCAAAATGCAGAAGAATTTTAAAACGTGGTGAAGATGTTACGATCTTACTTAAGGATGAAGACATCTTCGAGGAGCTAGCAAGACTTTACTATCGTGCAAAACGTTATGATGGAGAAGCAGAATACTGGAAAAACTTCACCATGTTAGACGTAGTGAAAAAGAAGAAATAACTAAGAAGGCGGGCCTGTTCATATTAGATGAATAAGGCTCGTTTTGCCATTAATCAGGGGAGGAATAGGGAAATGGAACAAGAGCAGATCAGACAGGTACAGGTATACTTTCAGACAATGGAAGAGAATATTGAAAAGCTTCCGAAGGAAGAGCAGGAGAAAATCTATCGAACTTGTGCGATCAACTGTGTGAAGGATAGCGTTTTGGTGGAGCAGCGCAAATGGATGAAAGAGTGCAATGGGGATATGGATCTTATGTATGAGCAGCATGCAAAATCGGAGTACTATGCCTATCGTATTATTGAACGGGGACATATCTATGAGATTGAGTATCCAAGGTGTCTATGCTATATGAAGCATGCGGGTTTTGCCAAGTCAGAGGTACACTGTGAGTGTTCAAGGCAAAGTATCTTATACATATTAAACGAATTATTTCCGGAAAAGAGCGTAAAGGTGGAGAGGATACAGACGGTCTTAGGGGGAGCAGACAAATGTGTATTTAGAATTGAAGTAGAGTAGAGAGAATATAAAAAAATACCTTACACAGTAGGTCAAAAAGCCTTGTGTAAGGTATTTTTTTGTATGATTGGTAAAGCGTTTGTTTCCTGCGAGTATTCCTCTGGATGGGCGAGTGCTTATTTTGCCTTTTCCAGGGTATCCTTAATGGTATCAAGAATCTTGACTGAGGTGTACTTGCTGCTGTCTGAGATTAGAATTTCATCTACCGGAACATCCAGATATAACTGGGATGCAATGCCTTCCAAAGCGGGCTCTACCAGTGGGTACATGGTAGCAACGTCCTTGTCGAGATTAACAAACTTGACAGAGTTTACGTGGTTCTTGTCGACAACGAGTTCTAAATTCAAGGTGGCGTTATTTAATGTCATTTGGGAGGTGTAGACGCCAGGCTTGTATATAGGAGCATCATTGTCAGAAGTAGAATCAGTATTCTTTGGAAGGAACATAAATACGAGGAGAAGTATAAGTAGTATACCGAGCCCTACAAAGATCGCCGTGTAGATAATTTCTTTTAGGTGTAAGACAACAATTTTGGTTTTTGACATCTTTCATCCTCCAATTAACTTGATTCATT
>JAUNRX010000250.1 GCA_030539495.1 bacterium
AACAACTAGAATGCACATCAAGATGCCGACAAGAACAACATCAAGAACAACAACATCAACATGTAGAAGAAGGCTGCGGATGTGGACATGACCACGATCATGACCATGAACATGGCGAAGGCTGTGGATGTGGACACAATCACGACCATGATCATCACCATGCAGATGATGTATTTACAAGCTGGGGTGTGGAAACTCCTCATAAGTTTACAACAGAAGAAATGAAAGAAATCTTAGAAAAGCTTGCTCATACAACTGAGTTTGGTACAATCCTTCGTGCAAAAGGTATCGTTCCTAATGTAAACGGAGAATGGATCTACTATGATTTAGTTCCAGGTGAATATGAACTTAGAACAGGTAACCCAGAAGTTATCGGTCGTTTATGCGTAATCGGAACAAATATTGATAAAGAAGCTTTAGGAACTTTATTCCACGTAGTATAGGAAAAGGCCAAAAGTAAAAATACACACTTAATTGAGGAGGGATACGTTAGTCGTGTTTCTTCTCAATTAAGTCTTTTATGATAATATAAAATATTTAGACAACCTTGATTGGTGATAGGAGTAAGTATGCAAGAAATACCAGTTTATCTATTTACAGGATTTTTAGAAAGTGGAAAGACATCATTTATCCGTGATACTGTTTCTGATCCTGACTTTATCGATGGAGAAAAGACATTAATCGTTCTTTGTGAAGAAGGCGTGGAAGAATTCGATGAAGTAGCACTTGCAAAATCTAATGTAGATATCGTTACTGTAGAGGACGAAGAAGAATTAACAACAGAATTTATCAAAAACCTTGAAAGTCACTACAAACCAGCCCGCGTATTAATCGAATACAACGGTATGTGGAAAGTAGAACGCTTAGTAATGGAAGTACTTCCTAAGAACTGGCAAGTAGTTCAAGTAATTACAACAGTGGATGCGACTACTTATGAAATGTATAACAACAATATGAAATCCCTTCTTATGGACCAAGTTGGAATCTCTGACCTTGTAGTATTTAACCGTTGTAAGTTAGATATGAAAAAAGGAGCTGCAAAACGAAGCATTCGTGCATTCAACCGTAAAGCAACTGTTTACTTTGAAGCAGAAGATGGTTCTCAATTACCTGAGACTGATGATGATTTACCATTCGACATCAGTCCAGACGAAATCGTATTAGAAGATTATGATTTCGGTACTTGGTACATGGATGCGATGGATCACCCTAATAAATACGCAAAGAAAAAAGTGAAGTTCAAAGCAACTGTTTATAAGAATCGTAACTTCCCGAAAGACCTATTTGTACCAGGTAGATTTGCAATGACATGTTGTGCAGACGATATCGCATTTATCGGTTTCGTATGCCATTCTGATCAAGCAGAAAAGCTTAAGAACAAAGACTGGGTTACAGTAGAAGCAGATGTTCGTATTGAATACCGTAAAGAATACAAAGGCAAAGGTCCTGTTCTTTACGCAACAAATGTAGAAATGGCTGAAAAAGCAGAAGAAGAGTTTGTTTACTTTAACTAAATAGTAAAATTACTATACAGGATATTATGTGTAACAGCATGGTATCCTGTAGTTTAATATATAGGATATTTATTCTTCCGAAGTGTTCTCATATATTGAAACAGTTACAAGTAAAAATTTAGACTAAAAATAAAAAAAGTCCGAAGACCAGTGGAGACACTGAATTTTCGGACTTTTTTAATACATAGGAAACTTCTCTTCAAGAAGCCACCTATGTATTAAAAACGCTCCGCTAAGGATGCGCACTCAGGGGAAAGGAAGATGT
>JAUNRX010000128.1 GCA_030539495.1 bacterium
AAAGTCCTCTTTTTGTGGTAATTTTTTTACTATGAAAAACTCAACCACAAACTATAATAAATCAAAACAGGTTATTTTCCCAATGTTTATTTCAGATTTTCTTGATATTTGTGATACGGTTTTGACATTTGACCAGTTTATGGAGGGAATTGATTTAAATAAGTATCTGAACAAAATATCAGAACATGACACGGGGGGTATCAGATATAATCCGATCAACATGTTAAAACGGTACTTTTCGGCTTTATGACCAATGGCTACATGTCGCTTAGACAACTTGAAGACAGCTGCAATGATATCAATCAGAAAATATTTGAGAATGGGAAGGCTGGTTTGGTGTGGAGTGGATTAAAAATCCAGACGGATACTGCAGTGGCTGCCCTTATACATCACAGTGCAAGAAAATAGATAATTATAGAAGATATTAAGGTGCTTGACGTAAAAAACTCCTACAGAGAAATTCCCTTGTAGGAGTTTTTTACTTTTATTCGGTTACTTTAAGCTGATGGGGCCTGTGCCTGATCCATGGATCCGCTTGGTCGTTCAGGGCGTGTACCATTTTGGTCTTTGTTGAAGCCACCACCACCGTGGCCACCGCCATTATTCTGGGAGATTGTTGCTGTCTCACCTGAGTCAGTTACGCAAGTTACTGTACTAGTAGGCTTGATTTCACATAGTTTGGTATCTCCAGAGTAAAGAGTATATGTCTCATTTACTTTAATATCACTGGAACTTAAGACTACACATTGGTAGTTTGTTGTTGGAGAATAGTTAATTACGGTTTTACCGCTAGCATCTTTTAAAGTAATTGGGGTGCCTGCAGTTTTATTCTCTGTATATTGTACAAAGATGGAGGCCTGTGAGGAAGAGTCAGAAGTAGTCTGAGCCATTCCAACAGATCCAGCCGCAATTAGGGTACCTCCTGAAATATCATAGGAGACATCATAGTCTAGACTGCCGTTACCGTTGTTTGTCGTACCATTTACATAGATGGTACCGCCTTTTTGAATGATCGAGCCATTTGAATCAATGCCATCACCAGTTGCAGTTACTGTAATCGTACCACCGTTAAAATTGATTGTATAATCGCCGGTATTGGCAAATGGGTCACCACCAAAGGGTGAATTGCTTTGAGAGGAGTCAGTGCCACCACCAGCATTAATTCCATCATCACTTGCTACGACTGAAATTATTCCATCGTTAATGGTAATATTAGCAGACTCTAGCCCTTCGTAGCTTGAGTCAATAGCAATCGTACCGTTGTTAATTGTTAAGTCAGAGTCAGAGTGAATTCCATCATCTCCTGCCTTAATTTTAAAGGAACCATTTTCAATTGTTACCGTATTGTTAGAATGAATTGCATCATCACAACTATCTATAGTAAATGAACCACCAGTCAAGTAGATGTCATTTCCTGCCTTGATTGCTTTATAGCTGGTACTAGTTGTTGTATCTGTTGTTGCAGAAGGAGTAGGTTCTAAAGTTGCAGTGGCTTCTGCTGTTTGGCCAGTACGAGCACCAAAGCCGCCTTTCATACCACCGCCCATTGCTTCTTCATGTATCTTTTGAGTATTTGTGCTACCTTCATTGGTCGTAAGTGTGTAAGTACCATCTTTGATCCAAAGACTCTTTTCTGCTTGAATCGCATCATTTCCAGAAGTGATGGTAAAAGTACCAGCTTCTAATAAGAGAAAGCCTTTGTCAGTTTCTGTAGTATTTGTGGACTTAAGACCATCAGAACCAGCAGTTACTGTAATAATACCGTCTTTCACTGCAATAGAATCTTTTCCACGGATACCATCATCAGCAGCAGTTACATTGATTGTACCACTTACAATCTTTAAATCATTTTTAGTAGCAATCCCATCTTTGTAGTTTGCGGTTACATTTAGAGTTCCCGTTCCATTGATGGAAATGTCATCAGCACTGTAAAGACAGGCATTTGGAGTAGTGGCAGCATCATCGTAAGAATAGTTTGTTCCATCGGTAAGTGTATTGGTAGAGCCATCCGCTAGTGTAATCACAAGCTTATCGGATTGCTTTGCATAAATGGCAGCTCCTGAAGTGCTTGTAATGGAAGCATTGTCTAAGACAATGTGGACTAAGTCATTTTTTGTTGCATCAATAATAATCTGTCCATCTTGAATTGAACCGCTTACATAGTAAATACCAGCAGAAGTAATTGTAATTGTCTGTCCCGATACCGTAGCTTTGGAACCTGAGTATTCAATTTTGTTATCTGATAATTTGATTGTCTCATAGGAAGAGGACTTATAATCGGTATTCGTATCTTCATCCTTGTAGTTTACCGAAAGTTCGCTTCCTTTAATTGTATTTGAGTAATCTAAAGTTTCTGAACTTGGGGATGCCGTTTGTGCCTCACCACCTGACTGTTCTGTCTGCGTTGTTTTGTCAGAAGTATTGTTGTTGCTACAACCCATAAGTGAAGTGCTTCCAAAAATAAATAAAAGCATTCCTACAGCAGTATGTTTTCCTAAAAATCGTTTTATATTATGCATTGAATTCCTCCTCGCGTTATAGTAATGATGTTACAGTACCGTAAAAGTATGAAAAAACAGTGAATAAGTTATGTTAATTCTGTATTTTTCGTGAATCTAGCTTGACCACATTGGACTAGAGGAATACAATTAGTGTTGATTCACTTCGAAAATTTAGATGGAAACGAAATATAAGAAAATAGATAGTTGGGTGATGGAATGAATTATAATGAAGCAATGGGCTATTTGCAGGAAGTCAGCTGTTATGGTGGGAAGCTTGGATTAGAGTCTATTCAAGAACTTTTAAAACGATTGAACCATCCGGAAGATGAACTGAAGTTTGTTCATGTTGCCGGAACCAATGGAAAAGGTTCTACAAGTGCATATCTAGCGTCTATACTTGTAGAAGCAGGCTATACGGTGGGAAGATATATTTCACCGGTTGTTGTGACTTATGAAGAATGTATTCAGGTGGTACGAAAAGACCAGTTAGTTCCCAAAGGATATATAAAGAAAGAACAGATTGCGAAACATTTGACCAAGATCAAAGAAGTGTGTGATGAAATGGTAGAAGAAGGATTGACCTCACCAACGGCATTTGAGATTGAGACAGTAATGGCATTTTTAGAGTTCATCGAGCAAAAGGTAGATATCGTCATCTTAGAAGTAGGGCTTGGCGGAAGACTGGATGCAACCAATGTAATAAAGAATGTATTGGTTAGTGTAATGACGTCTATCAGCATGGATCATATGCAGTTTTTAGGAAATACGCTTGGAGAAATTACAAGAGAAAAAGCAGGAATTATCAAACCAGGTGTTCCCGTTGTTTCCTATGATCAGCAGGAAGAAGCCAAGAAAGTGATAAAAGAGCGTTGTAAAGAAACAGGTAGCAGGCTTTATATGTTACATAAGAAAGATGTTTCAATTAAGACAATGACAATTAACGGCACTACCTTCCTATTGAATCAGGAACAAGAGGAGCCTTACTATATTCCTCTTCTTGGAGAGCATCAAGTATATAATGCTTCTGTTGCAATGGCGGCAGCAAATGTACTGGTAGAAAAGGGATTTATAATTGATGATGAAAATATTCGATTAGGTCTTGCAAATACGAAATGGTTTGGACGCTTTAGCGTAATTGACCACAACCCTTATGTAATCGTGGACGGTGCACATAATATTGATGCAGCAGATATGCTATGTAAGGCCGTAGAACAATATTTTGGAACGAAAAAAGGCATCTTTGTAATTGGAGTTTTTCAAGATAAAGAATATGAGGAAATCATTAAGAGAACAGCAAAATATGCAAAAACAATGATAACCGTTATGACCAACTCAGAGCGTGCGCTGTCCAGCGAAAAGCTTGGACAGGTGGCAAAACAGTATTGTGACCATGTGATTGATGCCAAGACGATTGAAAATGGAATGCAGATAGCGAAGCAGATAGCCACCAAAGAGGATTATATCTTATGCTTTGGTTCCTTAAGCTTTTTAGCAGACATCACAGAGCAAGCAGTCGTGAACTGTTAAATTGAAATAAAGATAGATGTGAAAAAAGCAAGTACAGCTCGATGGAAGAGATGTGCTTGCTTTTTTGTTAGTAAATTTAGACGATATAAGCCAGTAGTGTTCGTATCTGCAGGCTCCTCGTTATATTCAAACCTTGAATTACTACAAGTATTACGCTTAATAATTACAATATACGACTATACTTGCTATTTTAGTACTCCAACGATATAATAGAGAAAATATGCAATTTAATGCGTTACAGTAGGAAAGAAGTTACAGGAGGACAGGAATGATAGACTTAATTGAAAGCAGAGATAAAATTGATGAAATTGATCGAAAAATATTAGAGCTATTTGAGCAACGTATGAAGATTACCCAGGACGTTGCAGAATATAAGATAAATACAGGGAAAAAAGTATTAGATAAGGAACGTGAACAGCAAAAGTTAGAAGTGCTTTCTTCCCTGGCAAGCAATCCATTTAATGCCCATGCAGTAAATGAACTATTTACACAGATTATGTCAATGAGCCGCAAATGGCAATACGGCTATATTGCATCCAACGCCAATATAGGATATGAGTCTTATAAGAAATTGTCGTTCGACAGCAAGACAAAGGTGGCATTTTTCGGTGAAGCGGGAAGTTATACCGAACAGGCAATGATTGATTTCTTTGGAGAAGAAATTGAAGGAATTAGTGTTTGTAACTTTAAACAGGTAATGGATATGGTGAAGTACGAGGAGGTAGAGTTTGGAGTTCTTCCTATTGAAAACTCTTCCACCGGAGGAATTACGGATATCTTTGATTTATTATTTGAATATGGAAATACCATAATCGGCGAACATTATGTAAAAATCGACCATGCATTGATGGCAGTAAAAGGAGCAACGGAAGAAGACTTAAAAGAAGTTTATTCTCATCCACAGGGCCTTCTTCAATGCAGAGAGTATTTTGAAGATAAGGAATGGATCAGTCTTAAGCCTTGTACAGAAAGCACTTCCGCAGCTGCGAAATATGTAAGCGAGAAACAGGATAAGAGCATCGGCGCCATTGCAAGCACTCGTGCAGCAAAATGTTATGACTTAGACGTGTTACAGTATGGCATAAATAAAGAAGAGAAAAACAGTACGAGATTTATCATTATTACAAATAAAAGGATTTATAATGAGAATGCGAATAAAGTCAGCATTTGTTTTGAAATCCCACATGAGAGCGGAAGCCTGTATACTATGCTTAGTCATATCATTTATAATGGACTTAATATGACAAAGATTGAATCCAGACCAATTAGCGGCCGTACCTGGGAATATCGTTTCTTTGTTGAGTTTGAGGGAAATCTAAAGGATCCAGGTGTAAGAAATGCATTAATCGGCATAAATGAAGAGGCTTCCAGCATGAAAGTATTAGGAAATTTTAAAACAGTATAAATTGTGAACCATCTTCACATATTCTTTGAAAATAGAACACAATTACTTCATAATTAGTTGGTATCCTATAACCAAGATAAAGATAAGCAATAGATTTACCTAGATAAATCGAGACATAGATAAAACTAAGAATGGAGTGGATATTATGAATAATAATTATGATAACTTTAACATGGAGAACTACAATCTAAATAACAACAATATGGAACCTAACAATGATAAGAAACCAAGAAAGAAAAGCAGTAAATTCGCAAGAGGAATTGCTTATACGTTAATTTTTGGTTTGGCAGCAGGGGGAACATTTACAGGAGCAACTTATGTATACAATAAGAACAATACAAAAGTAACTTCAAATCAGCCACAAAATGAAAGTGCAAATACAAGTGATACATTGGTTGGAAACAACAGCACAACAAGTTCAGCAATTTTAAATACAAGCAATGTAACGACAGCTTCTATTGATGATGTCAGTGGTGTGGCAAGCGAAGTAATGCCATCCATCGTATCTATTACATGTGGTTCCACAACAACAGCATCTGATTACTTTGGACAATCCCAAAGCCAGGAAGCAGTAAGTGCTGGGACAGGAATTATTGTAAGCCAAGATTCTGATAAACTATACATTGCAACAAATAATCACGTTGTAAGTGGTGCAAATTCTGTGAAACTTACTTTCTCGGATAACTCAACAGTAGATGCAGAAGTAAGAGGAACAATGTCTAGCAGTGATTTAGCAGTAGTACAATGTAACTTAAAAGATTTAAGCGATGCAACAAAGAATGCAATCCGTGTGGCAACATTAGGAAGCTCTGATGACTCTAAAGTAGGGGAAATGGTAGTTGCAATCGGTAATGCATTAGGCTATGGCCAATCCGTTACCGTTGGATACTTAAGTGCAAAAGATCGTGAAGTGCAGACAGATGATTATACAATGAAATTATTACAGACAGATGCAGCAATTAATCCTGGTAACAGTGGTGGTGCTTTACTTAATGCATCTGGACAAGTAATCGGTATTAACTCTGTAAAATACTCCTCAACAGAAGTTGAAGGTATTGGTTATGCAATTCCAATCTCTTATGCAATTCCTATTATCAATCAGTTAATCAGTACTGAAAAGATTGCAGATGCAGATAAAGGATATTTAGGCGTTCGTTTTTATGAAGTAGAACAGGCATATTCTTCTACATTTGGCATTCCAGAAGGTGTATTTGTAACATCTGTAGTAAGTGGAAGCCCAGCAGACAAAGGCGGATTGAAATCAGGCGATGTAATTACTGCAATTGATGGTACAACTTGTACAACAGCTTCTGCATTCCAAGAAGTATTAGGAACCAAAGCAGCAAATACGGAAGTAACATTTACCATTCAGAGAGAAGAAGGTAATTCTTATAAAGAGAAGACAGTAAAAGTAACACTTGGCAAGAAATCAGATTATCAAGCAAGCCAAGATACAAACTCTAATTCAGGATCTGACTCTAACTCAGGATCAGGTTCTAGCTCAGGAAGAGGCTCTAATGGCGGAAACAGCCAAAATCCTTACTATTATTACTTTGGTCAAAATAATTAAATTTTGATATAAACACCTCCTGTGTGGGCGGCAGACTTCGGTTTGCCGCCTTTTTGAATTGTCTACAAAAATAATTTTATTTTCCCAAAAAATAGACTATAATAGTAGATATGACAGCAAAAGAAGGAGAATTTTATGCAAATTGAAAGCTTTCGTGTGAAATCACATATGGACAATCTAAGTATTGGCGGAATCGTAGTCAGACCAGATGGAGAGCCCAAAGCAGTGCTGCAGATTCTTCATGGTATGTGTGAACATAAGGAAAGATATCTTCCATTTATGGAGTATCTTGCAGAACATGGATTTGCGTCCATTATTCATGACCATAGGGGCCATGGAGAAAGTGTTAAGCATAAAGACGATTTAGGCTTTATGTATAAGAACGGGGCAAATGCAATTGTAGAGGATACGAACCAGATTAATCGTATTGCGAGAGAGCAATTTCCAAATATACCGTTATATATGTTAGGACATAGCATGGGATCATTAGTAGCAAGAACATATATAAAGCGATATGACAGAGCGTTAGACGGACTAATCGTATGCGGAAGTCCAAGTAATAATCCGCTAAGCGGACTTGGGATCCTTTTATCAAAGGCAGGCGGATTACTGTTAGGACAAAAGAAAAGGGCTATTATGATTTCAGACTTGATGTTTAAGCACAACAACGATGAAATTGAAAATCCTAAGTCAGTGAATTCCTGGATTTGTGCAACCGAGAGCGTGGTAGAGGAGTACGATAGAGATGACTTATGCGGATTTATCTTTACCTATAACGGTATGGAGAATCTGTGCAAGCTAGTGAAGTCTGTATACGAGAAAAGGAACTGGAGCATGAATAAGCCGGAACTTCCAATTTTCTTTATTTCCGGACAAGATGATCCTTGCAGAACATCCGATAAGAAGTTTATGGAGGCTGTGGAGCATCTTAAGAATGTGGGATATAAGAATGTTTCCCATAAGACTTATAAGGGAATGCGACATGAAATCTTAAATGAGGCGGATCATATGAAAGTATATAAGGACGTGTTGGCACAGTTAGAATTCTGGCTAAATCGTCATAAAAAATAGACTACAAAGGATAGAACTATGAAAAAGTTGCTTCGAGGGTTAATCATAATTGCGTTTGCATACATTGTAGGAATTATTGTAGTAAAAAATCAAATAGTGACAGAAATGGAGTATGGCCTGTGCATAGGAGCGTTATTACTTTCCGTTCTATTGATCAGACATACGAAGAAACAACGCTTGCTCCATAGCTCGTTTAAGAAGATTGACCAAATGGATGGCGTTAAGTTTGAAGAATATTTAATGCTTCATTTTAAGAAAAAAGGCTACCGTGTGCAGCTTACCCCTGTGTCAGGCGATTTTGGGGCAGATCTTATTTTGAAACGACGAAGAAAGAAATTTGTCGTGCAGGCAAAGCGTTACTCCGGATCGGTAGGAATTAAGGCAGTACAGGAGATTATTGGTGCGAAAGAGTACTATGGCATTGAAAATGGCATGGTGGTTACCAACAGTTATTACACAAAGGCTGCAAAAGAGCTAGCAGAGGCCAGTGGAATCATCCTTTGGGACCGAAAAGAGCTGGCGGAACAATTTAATATTGAATCTGGATATCGAGAGTAAAGCATAACTTCCCCCTCTTTGAATATATATATACTGATATAGTAGTGTTAATACGTTCAAAAGGGGGATTTCTTATGAAACGAAGAATCGTTGCCATTGGAACCATGTTAATCCTTTTGCTAGTCAGCTTAGCTGGCTGTGGCGGTGATAGTGGTGTAGAGAAAATTACCTTAAATGAAGTTGCACACTCGATTTTTTATGCCCCTATGTATGCAGCAATTGAACTTGGATACTTTAAAGAACAAGGAATCGACTTAACACTAGTAAATGGGCTTGGAGCCGATAAGACAATGACAGCAGTATTGTCCGGAGAAGCAGATATCGGTTTTATGGGTTCTGAAACTACCATCTATGTATACCAGCAGGGAAAGAAAGATTATGTACAGAGTTTTGCGCAGTTAACACAGCGTGCCGGAAACTTCCTGGTGGCAAGGCCTGAAAATGCGACGGAACAGTTTGACTGGAATACATTAAAGAATAAGACCGTTCTTGGAGGAAGAGAAGGCGGAATGCCTGAAATGGTATTTGAATATATTCTTAAGGATAAAGGCATCGATCCAAAGAAAGACCTAACGATTGTACAGAATATTGATTTTGGCCATACAGCAGAAGCATTTACATCCGGCCAAGGCGACTATACCGTAGAGTTTGAGCCTAGTGCCAATGCATTAGAAGTAGCAGGAAAAGGCAAAGTAGTAGCCAGTCTTGGAGTAGAAAGCGGCAATGTTCCTTATACTTCTTTCTGTGCAAAGAAGAGTTATATTGAAGATAATTCAGATGTCATTCGTAAATTTACCAATGCAATCCAACAGGGAATGGATTATGTGCAGAGCCATACTCCAGAAGAAATTGCAAGGGTAATCAGCCCACAGTTTAGAGAGACTGATATGCAGGCAATCATCAATATTGTAACGAGATATTATAACCAGGATACTTGGAAATCTAATACGGTCTTTGAAAAAGAGAGTTTTGATCTGTTACAAGATATCTTAAGGAGCTCAGGCCAGTTAGAAAATGACGTACCTTATGAAGATTTGGTAGTAACGGATTATTCTGTTAATGCAGCAAAATAAACATCGAGTTCAATAAATAAAAAAAGAAGAATCCCTCCTCTACCCTTAACTAGAGGAGGGATTCTTCTCGTTTCTTATCTTGTACTAATTATTCTTCTGTGTTATCGTCAGTTGTAGAAAATTCTACAACGTCATCATCGAAATCTTCATCATCATAATCATCATATTCGTCTTCGTCGAAGTCTTCAAGATAATCTGGTGTGAAATGTTTATATACTGCATA
>JAUNRX010000129.1 GCA_030539495.1 bacterium
ACGAAATATGTAATGGCAACGTCAATGCGCTATTTGTTAAATCGAGTGTACTTGTTATAAATAATTTTATCATTCAACCATTCCTACCACAAGCTATTTGGCTCATTGTCTCAGCTCACAGCTCTTGTAAATTTATGAAATCTTTTTCTGTAATAAAAAAACTTCCAAAATTCTTTTACAGACTTTAGAAGTTTTTCTTTCTTAACATATTTTTAATTGTCTTGCGAGCATTATACGATTGTATATCCCGTATCACCTAATACTTGAATCGCCTTTTCATAATTTTCTTCTTTGGTAAGAATATAATCTGTATTAAATGTGGAAATTGCAAAAATACCTATTTTACTATCCGCTAATATGGTTGAAATTTTAGATAAAATACCAATCAAAGAAAAATCTAATACTCCCTGAATTCGCATTGCTCTCCAGCCATCTTCTCTTTCTGTCGTATTATTAGGTACTGACTTTGTAAGACATACTAATGATAATTCTTCATCTGTCTTGGATAAAAAACAAAATTGATCCTTTAAATCAACCTCTGAATAATCCATAACTTTACAAACCGAAAACGCTTCCTCAAATCTCTTTATTTCCATCTAAGTTTCTCCTTACTTATTTTTAGTAATATTAAAAAAAAGCATTCCCACACATCTTCAATGACCTAACGATATGTAACGAATGCTTTCACATTATTCTACCCGGTGGTAGTAATTTAATATTTATTTATAAGATACTTTATAACATATGGCAAGTTTGCTTGTCAAACTGTTTTGTTAAGCTTTTTTTCATCTAGCAGCACTACACCCTGTTCAGGATTTTTATCAATTGCACCTACAATTTTATGAGGTACATATAGTTCTTCTAGATACTCAATGTCTTTGGCGGTAAGCTTTATTTCCAAAGCGCCTACCGCATCATCCAAATACTGTGCCTTAGTAGCACCAACAATCGGAGAAGCAATCCCTTTTGCCCACTGCCATGCAATTGCAATCTGAGACATTTTACAATTATATTTTAATGAAAGCACATGAACACGCTTAACAATTTCCATATCCTGCTCTTCTGATCTATCATACTTTCCCATGGCAACGCGGTCAGTCGTACCTCTAAGAGAATTGGACTTCCACTCCGGTCTTGATAAATGACCTGCTGCCAAAGGGCTATATGGCATAAGGGATACATTCATCTGCTTACAGATTGGAATAAGTTCTCTCTCATCCTCACGATATAAAAGATTATAGTGATTTTCCATTGCAGAAAATGGTGTCCAGCCATGATCTTTTGCTGCAAGCTGCATATTATGAAACTGATATCCATACATTGCAGATGCCCCAAGTGCCCTTACCTTTCCTGCCTTTATGAGTTCATGTAATGCCTCCATTGTTTCGTCAATCGGCGTATCATAATCAAATCTGTGAATAATATATAGGTCTAAATAGTCTGTTCCCAGGCGTTTTAGTGTTCCATCAATTTCACGCATAATGGCTTTTCTTGATAATCTGCCTTCATTAAAATATACCTTGGAGGCAAGAACCACCTTATCTCTTGTTGTATGCTTTTTTAATGCTTTTCCCAAATACTCTTCACTTGTTCCTGCCGAATATACATTGGCAGTATCAAAGAAATTAATGCCACGATCTAGTGCATGTGCGATGACCTTTTCACTTTCTGTTTCATCCAACGTCCAGTCATGCATGGTTCCTGCTTTACCAAAGCTCATGCAGCCTATGCATAATTTTGAAATTTCAATCTCTGTATTTCCAAGTTTCGTGTATTCCATAAGCCCCTCCTATTTTAATTATAAGATACTCATAAACCATTCTACTGTGGATGGATCATAATGTGAGAAGAATAAGCTTTCCCCTCCGTCAAGTGCCTCAATTTCTTTCATATCTTCCTCAGAAAGAATAAAATCGAACACATCAAAGTTTTGTTTCATTCTATCTTTTTTAACGGATTTTGGAATGACAACAACGTCACTTTGTAATAAGAAACGAAGTGCAACCTGAGCCGCAGTCTTTCCATATTTTTCGCCAATTGCTTTTAACGTTGGATTATTAAAGTACTCATTTTTTCCCTCTGCAAATGGTCCCCAGGATTCAATCTGACAGCCATATTTCTGCATATATTCTTTTGCTGTCTTCTGTTGTTGGAATACATGGGTTTCCACCTGATTAACCGCTGGTTTGATTTCAGAAAAATGTTCCATATCCAAATATCTGTCGGGACCAAAGTTTGAAATACCGATTGCTCTTACTTTTCCTTCCTTGTATGCTTCTTCCATGGCTTTATAAGTTCCGTAGTAATCACCAAATGGCTGGTGGATCAGTAATAAATCGATGTAATCTGTTTTTAATTTTTTTAAGGACTCTGCAATCGATGCTTTTGCTTTCTCATATCCTGCATTGGTAATCCAAATTTTTGTTGTTATAAAAAATTCTTCTCTTGGAATGCCGCATTTTTGTAATGCGCTGCCCACACCTTCTTCATTTCCATAAGCCTGTGCAGTATCGATACTCCGATAGCCGACTTCAATCGCATCTAATACACACTTTTCAGTATCTTCTACCGGTGTCTGATACACTCCGTATCCAAGTTTCGGCATCTTAATTCCATTATTCAGTGTTACATACTCCATTTTCATTACCTCCGTAGTTATTATAATTTGAAATACATCTCTATTTCTTATCCACACTTTACATCATAATTTTAGGATTGTACAATATTAAATATGAAATCTGCATTTCATATTATGAAAACTTAGGAGGACCATACACATGTTAGACTTAAATGAACTCGAACATTTTATTTCTTTTTCTGAACTTGGCACATTATCAAAAGTTTCAGAAAAATATCATATATCAACTCCCACGATTACCCGTTCCATGCAACACATTGAAGAGGTCTTTGGCGTTCCTCTCTTTTCTCGTGGCAAAAATAAGATTGAATTAAATGAAACAGGGATCTACGCAGTAGAATGTGCGAAAACGATCTTAAGTACCACCGATTCCGCTATACTGAAAGTAAGAGACTTCCATAAAAGCCTGCATACCGTTATTGTGCAGTCCTGTGCACCTGCTCCTTTATGGAACCTGCTTCCTAAGCTTTCCTCAGCTTTTCCTAATGTAACCATATCCTCTAGTATTTATGATACAGACATTATTCTGAAACACTTGATGGACAATACTTGTGAAATAGGAATTCTACCATATGATATACCGGATACTGCATTTAAAACGGTTCCATTTATGAAAGAGCATTTATCTATTTTTATTAAGAAAGATCATGAACTTGCAAATAAAAAATCGGTTCGTTTTTCTGATATCAATGGTTTTAACTTTCTGCTTCGTACTGATCTTGGGTTTTGGGATACGCTTTGCAGACAAAAAATGCCTGCCTCAAAATTTTTAGTACAAAATAATGAGTTTGATTTTCTAGAGCTCATTCGTACCTCATCGCTCCCATGTTTCGTTACTGATGTTATCACTGATCCAAAATACATTTTTGAAGATCGTGTTCGTATTCCGATCACGGATCCAGAAGCAAATGTAACATTCTACCTTGCTTTTCAAAAAAATATGGAAGCATCTATTAAAACGTTGCTTCTGTAAGACTGTCTGATAAATCTATTTTTTACTTATGTATTGAAAGAAAGTGAAAGGGAGTATGTAGCAACAATGATTAATGTATTGTTGCTACATACTCCCTTCCCTATAAATCAATAAAGCTCCTTTATCACTTCACCTATATCATGATTTATACATATGGATTGTCTTTCTATTTCTTTTGGGGCAATCGCTTCCCCATAATTGATACAAGCATACATTGCATGTTCATTTTGTGCGGTCATTTGCCAAAACGGGTACTTGATGATTCCTGGAGTATTAGCACCAACACCAAGTTCCAGATATAAAATGTTCCTTCCCTCATGTCTTCGAATAAACTCTGTATACCGTTCTGATGCACGATACCATCCTTCCTCTTCTACAAATGTGTAGTCTGCTCGTAAATTCATACTCATAGGTCTTCCGCATTTCGGACAATAGGGAACTAACTCTGATGGTATTTTCATATCCTTTTGCTGCGCTACCATCTTTCTTATAAGCTCTTCATTATCATAGGTTTGCGAATGGCAAGGCTTCGAACATTGAAATAAGCCAAAATCCCCCTGTGTATAAAATAATCGTTTCTTGTCAAATCCGGCCTTTTGAAATTGATGATCTACATTGGTTGTAAGAACAAAATAATCCTTCTCTTTTAGCAGCGTAAATAAATCCGTATATACCGGTTTCGGTGCATCCTCATAACGATTGATATAAATATATTTGCTCCAATATGCCCAATGTTCCTCCAAGGAATCAAATGGATAAAAACCACCGGAATACATATCTTCAAAACCATACTTTTCTATAAAATCCTGAAAGTTATTTTGAAATCGTTCTCCAGAATACACAAAACCAGCTGATGTGGAAAGTCCTGCACCTGCACCAACCACCACAGCATCCGCCTGTACTAGTGCCGTCTGTAGTTTTTTTATACTACTTAAGTAGTTCTCTGTAGATTTCCTTGTCCAGATCTTTGAACACATTAAATACCACCTTCTTTATACTTGTTTCTTTTTTCATAAAATCCATCACCGCTGCTACTGCAATCTTAGCAGCTTTCTCATTTGGAAAATGAAACTCTCCCGTGGAAATACAACAAAAGGCTACGCTTTCAAGCTGATGCTTAGCTGCCAGCTCTAAACAGGAACGATAACAGTTCTCCAATAAGTCACAGTCCGATTTTGTTAATTCTCCATATATAATAGGACCTACCGTATGCAAAATATAGTTGCATGGCAGATTATACGCCGGTGTCAGTTTCGCTTTTCCGGTCTCCTCTGCATGCCCTTGCTGCTCCATGATCTCACTACATTTTAGTCGTAACTGAAGCCCGCTGAAAGAATGGATACAGTTATCAATACAACGATGATTTGGTACATAGCATCCCGTCATTCCACTGTTTGCAGCATTAACAATGGCATCACATTTTAGCCTTGTAATATCTCCCTGCCACAGGTAAATGCCATCTTTCATTGGTAAAAGCTGCTCCACTTCTACAATTCCATTTGCTTCAATTTCCTCTTGCAAATAACGATCCTGCACCGTAAGAAATTCCTTACTAATTGCTTTGGGAGTTCTAATATTCATTAATCCACGCAATAACTGTTTCTGCTCGCTCTCATTGGACGGAATTTTAAGATGATCATATTCTCTGTTTTCCGCTATTAATTCCTTTAGCAGATAGTTTCTTCTTTCCTTTTGGTTCATAATTAACCTCTCTTTACAATTACCTGTTTGGGACAAATCTCAGCACACCTTCCGCTAAGTGTGCATAAGAGGAGCGCCCAGGAAAGTTTACCCGGGCACTCCTCTTATGTTCTAAAATTTATAAGGTTCGTTGCCAGAAAAATCAGCAATCACACCATGTGGATTTTCTAAATAAAAAACTTCAAAGATTGGATTGTCTGCTGTCTGATACTGTCCCTTAACAATTGGGTTGCTCATGCAAGCTTCTTTTACAGACCTATTATTTTCAAATACTGCTTTCCCTGCAAGGCGAATCCATGCGTATTCTGGGCTAGAAACAGAAATCTGAATATACGGATTTTCTAATAAATCCTTATATACATCTTTTTTATTATTTGTGCAAAACCAAAGCTTTCCTTCCTGTTCCAAGCTGAACATAAATGGGCGGCATTTTGCCTTTCCATCACGACCTACAGTTGCAAGATACTGTACTGGATTTGCTTGTAAAAATTCAACTACTTTATTCATATATATGACCTCCATTAAAATTAGATTGTAATTCAGTTTTACAGATTATCAGTTCTGTAAAACAGTTGCGTTGTAACTCTGTTGGTTACAACAAGATATTAGCACCTCCTCGTTGTAATGTCAATAGTTACAACAAACTTTTTAAAAAAGAGCCTTTTGAACTTTTTTCAAAAGACTCCTATCTATCCTAGCTTATTGTAGACAAATATATTTTTGTGTATCATTTCTTATTTCTTCTAAGGTAATCGATGCTAGTTCTTTTTCCATCGCCTGTTGTACTCGAAACAGCTTATCATCTAAAATATGATGAATATTTTTGCCAACAGGACATTTATTACTTGGATGATCATGAAAATGGAATAGCTCATTATTTTCTACGCACTCAACTGCCTTATAAATATCGAGAAGTGTAATTTCATTTAATGGTTTCGCAATGTTTGCTCCACCTGAACCTCTAGCAACCTCCACAAGACCTGCCGCTTTCAGTTGAGAGAGAATTTTTCTTATAATAACCGGATTTACATTGGTACTACCTGCAAGAAAATCACTGGTAACCTTATATTGATCTTTAAATGTGTCAATACAGGCAAATATATGAACTGCTAGTGTAAACCTACTTGAAATTTGCATGAACCATACCTCCTTACAGAGACTATCTTATCATCCCACTGTTGCAACGTCAATTATTACGGCCTTTTCCATATACAAAAACAGTTTGATTTCAAACTATTTTAGAGTTACTATTAGTGTACTATCACACTATTTTTATACTACTAAAGTTTAAAGGAGAATTACGATGAATGTTTTAGACGCAATCTATGCACGTAAGAGTGTAAGAAAATTTAAAGATGATCTGGTACCAAAAGAAGATATTTTAAAAATGATCGAGGCAGCGACACAAGCTCCATCACCAAAACACCAGCAAAACTGGAATTTCGTTGTACTTACCAATCGTGACTTAATAAACCAAATGGCCGATATCGTAACAAAGAGTCATGAAAGATTAGCGGAACTTGCTCAAAATGAAAAAGACAAAAAGATTCATTTAAGCGTAATGAAGTACTATACTTGTTTTAAAAATGCTCCAGCCGTAATTATAGTATATGGTTCCGAATATAAAATGATCGAATATAAGATCCTACAAGAAAATAATGCATCCCAAGAAGTTCTTGATCTATTAGCTTCCCCTCAATCTGCTGCTCAAGGAATTGGTGCTGCGGTTGAAAACTTATTGTTAGCAGCAACAGAACTAGGATATGGTACTTGCTATATGACCGGACCTACTCATGCAAAAGTCGAAATCGAACAATTAATTGGCTTTGACAAACCTGGATATGAATTAATGTCTATGGTAGCGTTAGGTGTCTCCGAAGAGAATACCCCTCCAAAGCCAGCACGCAAGCCACTGGAAGAAACCGTGACATTTATGGATTAAAAACTAAGATAAAAATAAAAATGCCTCTCAATCAAGGCATTTTTATTTTTCATAGCAAATCTTCCTCTTTTAACAATGAAAACTTATTTATAATTTCGTTCGGTGTCTCTTTAAATCCATTCTGTATCCAGTTATAAACGATTCCATAGATTCCTCCAGCTGTAAAAGACTTGATTGCTGCAATATGTGATTCCTCTTCCTGGTTTGGACCAAAACTAAGATAAAATACGTCAAAAATCACATTTGTTAATCCATTCTTACTTAGCCATAGAAAATACTCTTTATGCTCATATATAAAGTTATATAAGACTCTTGCCTTATCCTCACTAATCTGCTTTTCTTTTCCAACACAGTAATCCGCCCATTTAGAAAATGTATATTCTACTAAACATTGATTTTTACCGTTTTTATTTGAAAAATAACGATAATATGTTGTCCGTCCAACTCCTGCAGTTTCACAAATTTCTTTTACTGTTATATCATCGTAATCTTTATTCTCTGATAATTTTATTATGCTTTCAGCAATGCAATTCTTAATAAATCTAGCGCTTTCTGTTTTCTTTCTCATAAGCGAACAAAACCTCCCTATTTGTACCGCTACCATCCATGAAGCTTCATTTTACTTGCAACTCCAATATTCTCACTTTATAATTCCACAAGATAGGAACTTTTGCTTCTGTATACTATCAACAACTTTAAAAAAAGTCAACGGGGGAAATGCTATGAACTATATTATAGAAACAAAAAATCTTACAAAAGAATTTCATAATAAAATTGCAGCTAATCATATTAATATGCATATACAGGCTGGTGAAATATACGGGTTTATCGGAAAAAATGGTGCCGGTAAAACGACTACTATGAAACTATTACTTGGAATGGAACTATCAACCTCAGGTGAAATTGTCTTATTTGGAAACAAGAATTTAAATGAAGCACGCAAACATATTGGTGGTCTGATTGAAGCACCCGGAATTTATAAAAACTGTTCTGCTTATGAAAATCTAAAACGATTTTCTGTCATATATGGTGGAACTGAACAAGAAATTCAAGAAATACTTACTTTGGTAGGTCTGTCTGATACAGGTAAAAAGCCTGCCGGAAAATTTTCATTAGGTATGAGGCAACGACTTGGAATTGCCATTGCTCTGCTAGGAAATCCAAAGCTTCTAATCTTAGATGAACCGATAAATGGACTTGACCCTGCAGGAATTAAAGAAATTCGTGATCTTATCTTAAAGATTAATAAAGATCGAAATGTTACGATCCTGATTTCAAGTCATCTGCTAGATGAATTATCTAAAATTGTAACAACTTATGGGATCATTAATAATGGCATATTGATAGAAGAGATTTCTTCTGCCGAATTATTATCTAGATGTAAACAGTATTTTAAACTGATTGTCTCTCCTTTAGAGAAAGCAGCCACTCTTCTAAAAGAAAACTTTCACTTTAAAACTATTACTATTGAAGAAAACTGTATCAAAATTACGGATGAAATTAATTGTATCCCCGACGTAATCAGTCATCTTGTCCAAAATAATATTGCTGTGCACGAAGCAGCTATGGTGAAATGTAACTTAGAAGACTACTTTATTGAAAGGATGGTGTAACACCATGGTAAAACTAATTCGATTTGAACTACGAAAACTTATGCAACAAAAAAGCTTTTATATCTGTATGGCAATGTCACTATTATTTCTTTCTATTAATTTTACAGTTTCACAAAAGCTTAGTACATTCATGAATGTGCAATCACTTACAGGTTTGGATGCAATCCAATCAACAATTGGCAGCCTTTCCTATACACTAATCTTAAGTATCTGTATTGCCCTCTTCATAACGGATGATTATGCCGGTGGTACAATTAAAAATATTTTTTCAAAAGGATATTCACGTACACAAGTATTCTTTGCTAAATATATTGTAAGCTTATTCGGTACACTGCTCTTTACTCTTGTATGCACACTATTTTCATTTGCTATCGGCAGCTTCCTTGGTGGTGTAGGTAACATAGGCCCACGCTTCCTGCTTACTATGATTTGCCAAATCCTTTTATTAACTGCATATCATACAATGTACTTTGGATTTTCCATTGTACTAGGAAAATCAGGATCCGCAATTGCAGGATGTATTATCATGCCAACCGTATTTACTTTACTCTATTCTTTATTTGATTCATGGATAAGTTTTTCAAACTTTACTTTCAAGTCCATCTGGCTAGACAATCTTTTAGGCAACTTAAGCAAGGCTCCAGTTAATTCTACATTATTACGTCAGTCTGCACTATTTAGTCTTATTTATATTATTTTATTCGGAACAATTGCTTTGATTTTGTCACAGAAAAAAGAATATTAGGTGTTTGGTAGTTAGCTATAATAAATAATTATAGCTTTACTGTAATTAACATAACAAAGTGTGTGTTCCACACACTCTCGCGTCCTAAGTCCTTTACAAGTAACACACACTTTGCCCGCGCCGAAGCTGGTCGCATTAGCGACATAATCCTTGCAGCTGAGTGTGCATCGTGCACCCGTTTTTCAGGGTGCTTTTTTTAATTATTAGGGGATTTCGAGAGAAATTTCCTAATAATTAAAAGAAGAGCATCTAGTTCTATGAACTAAATGCTCTTCTTTTTTATTTCTTTT
>JAUNRX010000251.1 GCA_030539495.1 bacterium
GTTGCTGCCATAACTAAGATCTCACTCCTTTAATCATTCTCATAAACCTAATAATCCAACTTTCATTATACATCAAAATACTAATAAAGGCAAATTTGCTCAATTTTTAGAATTTTATATACCTTCTTCTGCTGTAACATATCCCTTAGTGACATTATACAGTTTTCCGATTTTTTGTGTATTCCATACGCTTTGTTCTACACCCGTGCAAGTAATGAGAGTCTGAATACTCTCTGTGTATTTAAATAAATCTGTCTGTCTTTTATCATCTAGCTCAGATAAAACATCATCCAGTAATAAGACCGGTTCTTCACCTATATACTTTTTCATAATTTTAAGCTCTGCCAGTTTCATAGATAAGACAACTGTTCTTTGCTGCCCCTGTGAACCATATGTCTTAACATCCATTCCGTTAATCAGAAACTTAAGGTCATCCCTGTGTGGTCCTATTGATGTTGTTTGATAGAGAATATCCTTTTCTCTGTATTTTAACATTTTATCAGTGAATTCATAAGGCTCTACACTAGGCATATATACAATCTCCAATGCCTCTTTATTGCCAGATATATCGCTGTGAATAGTCTTGGCTATCTCATTGAGCTCCTCGATAAATGCAATTCTCTTTTCTATAACCGTTTTAGCATATTCTTCAAGCTGCATGTCCCAGACATCTAACATAGAGTGGTCCTTTTGCTTTAAAAACTGTTTTAATACTAGGTTTCTTTGCTTCAGTACCTTGTGATACTGCCTTAACGCATAATAATAAAGTTTATCTATTTGACAAAGTTCAATATCTAGAAAGCGTCTTCTTTCTTTTGGACTATTTTTGATGAGCTGTAAATCTTCAGGTGAAAACATGACAATATTTAAAACACCAAACAATTCACCCAGCTTGCCTATCGGCATTTTATTCACTAATGCCGATTTAGACTTCTGTGATAAATGAAAGTCTATGGTGTCTTCCATATATTTTTTCTTTACCTGAAGTTTAACATGAGCCGCTTCTTCTCCCCATCTAATAATCTCTTTTTCTTTGTGAGTGCGATGTGATCTAGCTGTTGCACATAGATAAATAGCTTCTAAAATATTAGTTTTTCCCTGAGCATTGTCACCTCGGAAAATATTAATGCCATGGTCAAGAGCAATATCTAACTGTTCATAACTTCTAAAATCCTGTAAAGACAGCTCCTTAATATACATAGTGCTCTCCTTGACTCCTATTTAACTTTATAAGTCTCACCATCAAACTCAACTTCATCACCTGATCTGATTTTCTTGCCGCGTTGAGTACAAATCTCACCATTTACTAAAACTAATTCTTGATTAATTAACATTTTAGCTTCCCCTCCTGTTTGCACCATAGAGGCGAATTTCATAAGTTGCTCTAACTTGATAAACTCTGTATCGATTTTAATTTCTCTCATCATAAATCTCCTTTTTGTTTTTTACGTATATTGTATACAAAATCCTAATGAATAAATCGCCCTATGATTCAAATTCGAATTTTAGAGCGATTTATTTACATCCGTCTTAATTATGAATTTACACGAATTGGTAAAATTAAATATTTATAGTGATCCCCTGACTCTGGATTAATGATACATGGTGTTAAAGAAGATATGAACTGGATATACACATTATCATCTTCAATAGCACGAAGGGCATCAATTAAATATTTAGGGTTAAAGGCTATAACAATTTCTTTACCTTCAAGTACAACATCAAGCTCTTCTCTTGAAGTAC
>JAUNRX010000252.1 GCA_030539495.1 bacterium
CATCGGGGTATGTTGATTACACATTAAAACTACTCCCTCTTAACAAACTTAATTATACAGATATTTTTCGACTTTTCAATAGTTTTATATCTATAAATAATAATAATTCGAACTTTTCATTTCTGCACCATTACTATGATATACTCATTTATTTTTTAATATACAAAAGTGAATGGTGTTTTCGGTACTCTCGCGCAAAAGCTGGGTGGGTACAAACCTTTGGGTATTTCCAGAAAAATCTCCTCGTAATTAAAAAAAGCTACAACTAACTGGATGAGATATGAGAGATCTACCAGCTATTGTAGCTTCATTAAAAGGGGAGAGTTTATGAAAAACTTAAGCAATTTGCTTTGCTTCGTTGCTTTGTTTCTATGTTTAATATGATAACAAGGTTTTGTGTACAGATTAAGTCTGAATTGTTAACGTTCTGTGAACCTTATTCCCTATTTCTTCATGATTCTATTCATATTTTCCAATCGTTCTAATGCTTCTTTGAGGGTAGTATCTTGCTTTGCAAAATGGAAACGGATATAGTTGTTCACATTTTCCTTAAAGAAGCTGGAGCCTGGCACTGCTCCTACCTTAACTTTTCTTGCTAAGTCTTCGCAGAACTTTAAATCACTGGTATATCCATATTCACTGATATCCACCAACACATAGTATGCACCCTGTGGATCCGAATAGTTCAATCCAATTTGATCTAATCCATTTGTAAACAAAGTCTTCATATGGGTATAATGTGCCTGAAGTTCTTTATAGTAGGTATCCTCAAAATTAAGGCCTACACAGGCTGCTTCCATTAGCGGTGCCGCTGCTCCTACCGTTAAAAAGTCATGAACCTTTTTCACACGCTCAATCACCTGCTCATTTGCAATGACATAGCCAAGTCTCCAGCCGGTAATGGAATACGTCTTTGACAAGGAGCTGCAAATAATCGTGCGGTCTTTCATCCCTTTAATCGCTGACATGTAGACATGCTTATATGGCTCATAGATGATATGTTCATAAACTTCATCTGTAATTACAAATGCATCGTATTTGATTGCAAGATCTGCGATTAGCGTTAACTCTTCTCTTGTAAATACCTTTCCACAAGGATTGCTAGGATTACATAAAATCAGTGCTTTGGCACCTTGTTTAAATGCATCCTCCAATACATTTCCATCAAAGGTAAATGCAGGTGGCACCAATGGTACATAAATTGGCTCTGCCCCTGTTAAAATGGTATCTGCTCCATAGTTTTCATAAAACGGGCTAAATATGATTACCTTGTCTCCCGGATTGGTTACTGCCATCATGGCAGCCATCATTGCTTCCGTACTTCCGCAGGTAACCACGATTTCTTTTTCTGGATCAACCGCTACTCCTGAGAAATGCTCCTGCTTTCTTGCCAAGGCATCTCTAAAATTCTTTGCTCCATATGTTATTGCATATTGATGTGGCCCCTCTAAGGCAGCTCTCTGCAATTCTTTCATTATCTCCTTTGGAGGATCAAAATCCGGAAAACCTTGAGATAAATTCACTGCTCCATAGGCATCACTAATTCTTGTCATTCTTCGTATTACCGAGTCGGTAAATCCTTCGGTTCGTTTGCTTAATTCTGGCATATTATGTACTAATTCCTTTCATGTCATTTCTCTTTATAGTCATTTTATCGCTTTATTGTAACAGAGTGTTCTTATAAAAGCAAGAATGACTATTGATCTAGTTGAACAAAGTGTCTTCGACTTGAA
>JAUNRX010000002.1:0-3813 GCA_030539495.1 bacterium
GTCTGGGCATATAAAAGTGAAAAAATCTGTATATGCCCAAAACCTCATAATTATTTTGAAATAGTGAGTCCTTTGGGCAAAAACGGCCAACAAATTTCATATATGCCCAAAGGTCTGTCACCCCTAGCCTCGGCGCTGGAAAGTGTCTTCGACTTGAAGGTTTTGCCCCCTCATGAATGAGGGATGTGGAGCCTAAGAGTGTCGAAGACACTTTGTTCTTAGGTTCCACAATACGTCTTATAACCGCAACTTAAAGCTTTTGAAACATCTTTATAAGCTTCCTGTTCTTTGGAATGTGCATATGGATCTGAAAGTACTAAAAGCAGTTTCTCCATAACACTATAATCATAATACTGCACCGCAGCCTCTAATGCCTCTTCCACTCTGTGATTACGAGGAATTACTGCTGGATTATTGCGTTTCATAAGCTCTTTTGACTCTTCTTCGGATTGATCCTGTCTGTTTCGTCTTTCATTCCATAACTTATACCACTCTTTAAACTCTTTAATCTCATAAAATTTGGTGTCTTGTAAATGATTAAAGGTTAAGTCTAAAAACATATTGGTATAGTCTGCTTGTTCCTTCTCCATAAGCTCTAACAATCGTTCTACTAAGACCTCATCTTCCGCCTCTTCGGTAAATAGTCCAAGCTTTCCTCTCATACCAGACATCCATTTTTCATGATAAATATCTGAAAATTTCGCAATCTCCTCTTGTGCGATTGCTACTGCCTCTTCCTGATCGGTACTCAACAGTGGCAATAACGTTTCGGCAAATCGTGCAAGATTCCAAGCTGTAATTTGAGGCTGATTTCCATAGGCATATCGTCCACCGGTATCAATAGAGCTAAATACGGTTTTAGGATCATACGTATCCATAAACGCACATGGTCCATAATCTATAGTTTCTCCACTAATTGTTACATTATCTGTATTCATTACCCCATGAATAAATCCAACTAACTGCCATTTTGCAACAAGCTCTGCCTGTCTTCGAATTACACCTCTTAATAAATACAGATAAGGATTTCCTTTGATTTCTTCTCCCTTAAAATGTCTCTCTAACGTATAGTCTGCTAATGCTTTTAAGTCCTCTATAGTTCCCCAATTTGCAGTATATTGAAACGTTCCAACACGAATATGGCTTTTTGCAACACGGGTTAAAACAGCACCTGGAAGATACGTTTCTCGAGCAATGTTTTCTCCTGTTGTAACCACTGCTAGGCTTCGAGTTGTTGGAATTCCTAACGCATACATTGCTTCACTAATAATATATTCTCTTAACATTGGACCAATGGTAGCTTTTCCATCTCCACCTCTGGAATATGGTGTACGACCGGATCCTTTTAGCTGAATATCTAATCTTTCGCCCTGTGGAGTTACATACTCTCCAAGCAATACAGCTCGACCATCGCCTAACATCGTAAAATATCCAAATTGATGTCCTGCGTAGGCCTGCGCTATTGGGGTCGAACCTTTGGGAATTTTATTTCCGGAGAATATGCCTACTCCAATCTCACCTTTTAGTTCTTCTGGATTTAATCCTAACGATTCAATCAATGGAAGATTTAAAACAACAAGTTTCGGTGAACGTACCGAACTTGGATCTTGCCTAGAAAATAACTTTTCCGGAAGTTTCGCATACGTATTTTCTAAATGAAATCCAGTTTCTACTACTTCTTTTTCTTTGTTCATTCAGTTTTTCATCTCCTAGTTCCTATATTCTTTATTAGTTTGTACTCGGGAACTCTTTATATCCAAATTAACACTGGGAAAAGGAAAAAGGACATATCCATAACAGATATGTCCTTTTTCTTATGCTTCCGCACAAACTTCATTTGCTAATTCTTCAAGTACAGCTTCTTCTGTATTTGCTTTTTTTGCAATTTCACGATTCATTTGTTTCCATTTAATTGTCATAAAGATAGCGGATAACACAAATGCCAATGTATCAGCGATTGGTCCTGCATATAATGCACCTTTAATTCCTACAAACTTAGGTAAGATAAATAAGAATGGTAGGTAGAAGATAATCTGTCTTGAAAGAGAAAGGATTGCTGCATTTGCAGATTGCCCAACTGCTTGGAAGAAGATTGTACATACGATCTGAACTGCATTTAATGTACAGAATACTAAGAAAATTCTAAAGTACATTACTGCAAATTCATTATATAATGCATCTCCGGCACCAAAGATATTAATAATTTGTTGTGGGAATACTTCGAAGAAGAATACACCAACTAAAGATATAATAACAGCGCCTGTTAATGCCACTTTATAAGTTTCTTTTACACGTTCTAATTTTCCAGCACCATAGTTAAATCCATAAATTGGCTGAGCACCAACCGCAATACCAAGTAAGATGGATAAAACGATTTGGTTTACTTTTGTTACGATACCGAATACGGAAAGTGGAATTTCTTTTCCGTAAACAGATACTGCACCATATTTTGTTAATACATTGTTTGTACAAATTGCTACGACTGCGATGGATAACTGTGTAATAAGACTTGAGATACCAAATAACATAGTTGTCTTACAGATCTCCCATTTTAATCGTAAGCTTTTAAATGAAAATGTAATATTGTTGAATTTCTTAAGATATAAGAATGCTAATACTGCAGATACAATTTGTCCAATAATAGTTGCGATTGCTGCACCTTCTACACCCATTTTGAACACAAAGATAAAGATTGGATCTAGTACTGTATTTAGAATCGCACCACTTAACATGGAGATTGCTGCATACTTTGGATTTCCATCTGCACGGATTACAGAGTTAAATCCTGTACCAAACATTGCAAATGGTAAGCCGATTGCAATAATTCTTGTATAACTAACTGCATATGGCATAATTGCTTCCGTCGCACCAAACATCACTAAGATGTCTTTTAAGAAGATGCTACTGATGACAGCAAGTGCTACACCAGCAATTACTAACATGCTAACTACATTTCCAACGATATGCTCTGTCGCGTCTTTATCATCTTCACCGATCTTTAAACTGAAGAATGCACCACCACCATCACCAATCATTAATGATAATGCTAAGGCAATAATTACAAGTGGAAATGCTACACTAGTCGCTGCATTTCCTAAGTATCCCACTCCTTGACCGATAAAAATCTGATCCACAATATTATATAATGCACTTACAAGCATTGATATAATACAGGGAATTGAGAATTTTAAAAGTAATTTTTTAATAGGCTCAGTTCCCATTGGATTTAAAGCTTCTTGATTGTTTAAATTCATTATTTTCTCCTCTTATTATGTTGTGAATATTTTCTTGCATTGCTTTCAACCTTAGTCATCAAAGTTATTAATGTTGTAATTTCATCAGCTGTCATATCGGTAACCAAGTATGCTTTCCATTGTTCTAAAATCTCAATGATCCTTGGATACACATCTTGTGCTTTATCTGTTGGATATAGTTTATATCCACGCTTATCAAGCTCATCAGTCTCTCGCACAATATAACCTTCCTGCTCAAGCTGCGCTACTACTTTTGCAACGGTACTTTTATTAATACCAATGCTTGCACTTAGCTCTTCTTGAGATAATCCGGCATTTTCACAGATGGATACAATAAACATATATTGCCCTGTAGATATATTTAAACTAGATAATTCATGGCCATAGTAGACCTGACTTCTTCTAGCTGTTATTCCTAAAAGCTTATTCAATTTTTCCATAGTTACTTCCTCCACATCAAAACTAGTTTCATAGGACACTAATTAGTGAGCAATGAAACCAAATTATAGTCTAATTCTTTATAAATGTCAACTTATTACTCTTTTTTATACAATCTTAT